>NZ_JAVKLW010000023.1:0-7138 GCF_031538885.1 Limnohabitans sp. | reverse complement strand
TTGGTATCGTTCTTCTCGGCTGAGGTGCTTGTACATTGGGCAACTTCGACTTGGCGGTTAAAGCGGCCATGATGCTCTCGCATCCTCAGCCACCTATAACCAGTTCATCTTTGTTGCACTTCGTCCTTGAATCCGCCAAAGCAAAGCAAAACAGAGGTGGGATAAAAGTCTGAAAGTGTCTCAAAAGTTTGAGATAATCGTTGGTTTCCCTGAACTGTCAGGGCTAAGCTTTTTGGAAAAATCATGAAACGCACTTACCAGCCTTCTAAAACTCGCCGCGCACGTACCCATGGATTTTTGGTCCGTATGAAAACACGTGGTGGCCGTGCTGTCATCAATGCACGTCGCGCCAAAGGCCGCAAGCGCCTGGCCGTCTAATTTTTGACCACTCAACAGAGGCCCGCGACACCTAGCGCCGTGGAACGTCTGAAACAGTGGTCAGAGTTTCAAGCCGTTATGTCGGCTGGTTCGGTGGCACGTACACCGCATTTTGTGTTGCACCAGTGGCAGCATCCTGCCAAAACCGCTACAGGGTCTGAGCTTGAAAAGGCCGCGGTCCGGTTTGTCGATGGTGTTTTAGCCGTAGGTGCGCTCACGCCGAAGCGATGGGCCAAGCGCGCGGTTGCACGCAATTTGATTCGACGCCAAATTCACGCGGTCTCACGCGAATTTGAAAACGGGTTGAAACCAACAGCCTATGTGGTTCGATTGCGAGCGCCGTTCAACCCTCAAGCCTTTGTAAGCGCCTCCTCGGAAGTACTCAAACAAACGGTTCGTGAAGAGTTACAGCAATTGTTTCGTCACGTGAGTGCGACATGACACAGTCGCTTTTAATGACGCTGGTGCAAGGTTATCGCTTGCTACTCAGTCCGTGGCTCGGCTCCACATGTCGATTTGAGCCGACATGTTCAGCGTATTCACTCGATGTCTTAAAACTTCACGGCGCTGCACGTGGCACCTATCTGACTTTGCACCGTTTGGCCCGTTGCCATCCTTGGTGCGCAGGCGGGCACGATCCTGTGCCACCCGCCTTATTTACCTCTTTGACCTCTTCCAACACCGGAAAGAAAACTTCATGAATGACATTCGCCGCACCATTTTGTGGGTGATCTTTGGTTTCTCTATGGTTCTTTTGTGGGACCAATGGCAAGTTCATAACGGGAATAAAGCAACATTTTTTCCAACCCCTGCGCAGCAATCCACCCCTTCAGGCGTAGCTGCCTTTGCCGCATCGCAAGCCGCGGGCGTGCCTGCACCCGTTGTTGTGCCGGGGACCGTTGCGGTACCCGTCGTTGAAACGCGTGCGACGACCAAAGCGCTGGTTCAAATAGAAACAGACGTCGCGAAGCTCAGTTTTGATACCGAAGGCGGCACGCTGGTTCGCGTGGAATTGTTGAAGCATGCAGACGAACACAAACTTGGCAGCAACGTGGTTTTGTTGGACGACAGCAAAGACCGCATTTACACCGCGCAAACCGGCTTGATTTCTAGCACGCCAGGCTTTGCCTTGCCTACACACAAAACCGTGATGTCTGTTCATCCTGGTCCGCGCAAACTCAAAGATGGCGACAACACCTTGGCGATTACATTTGAATCGACCGCACAAGCTGGTGTCAAACTGCTCAAGACTTACACGGTTAAGCGCGGTGCGTATGACATGACGGTCAAGCAAGACATTGTGAACACCGGCGCACAAGACGTGGCGCCACAACTTTACTTTCAATTGGTTCGCGACGGCAACAAACCTGCGGGCGAATCTTCTTTCTATTCCACCTTTACTGGCCCCGCGATTTACACCGAGGCCAAGAAATACCAAAAGGTGGAGTTTGCTGACATCAAAAAGAAAAAAGTGGATGTTGAAAAGAACTCAAGCACGGGCTATGTCGCGATGGTGCAGCATTACTTTGCCAGCGCCTGGATCTTGCCCAACGGGATGAGCCGCGATATTTCGATCGACGCGGTGGACATTGGCGCGGCCATGCCCGATTGCTGTTATCGCGTGACATTGATTTCCCCACTGGAAGCCATTCAACCAGGGAAGACCAAGAGCGTTATAGCGACGCTCTATGTCGGTCCGCAAGAAGAGAAAAAACTAGAAGCCCTCTACCCGGGCCTAGAGTTGGTTAAAGACTACGGTTGGTTGACGATTCTCGCCAAACCGCTGTTTTGGTTGCTCCACAAACTCAACAACATTTTGGGCAACTGGGGCTGGTCTATTGTTAGCTTGGTGGTCTTGCTCAAAGCCGCTTTTTATTGGTTGAACGCACATGCCTATCAAAGCATGGCCAAAATGAAAGCCATCAACCCACGCATCATGGAAATGCGCGAACGTCTCAAGGACAACCCGCAACAGATGCAAACGGAAATGATGAAAATTTACCGCGAGGAAAAGGTCAACCCCATGGGCGGCTGCGTTCCTATCGCGCTTCAAATTCCCGTGTTCATTGCCTTGTATTGGGTCTTACTCTCAACGGTTGAAATTCGAAACGCACCGTGGGTGGGTTGGATTCACGATTTGTCAGCACCCGATCCGTTTTTCATTCTGCCCTTGTTCATGACGCTGACCACATTACTCCAAACCGCATTAAATCCTGCACCGCCAGACCCAATGCAAGCCAAGATGATGTGGATCATGCCGCTGGCCTTCAGTGTGATGTTCTTCTTCTTCCCTGCGGGCTTGGTGCTGTACTGGATCACCAACAACGTGTTGTCGATTGCCCAGCAATGGCTGATCAACATCCGCATGGGTGTGCCACCGCAATTCAACCTGCCGAAGTTCTAACGCAAACACATTGGCCTCTAAAAGCCCGCCGCCTTGAAGGGTCTGCGGGTTTTTTCTGGACAATCTAGCCATGCTTGCTCAACACGACGCGCCCATCATTGCCATCGCCACAGCACCCGGTCGAGGTGCGGTTGGCATCGTTCGGGTGAGTGGTAAAAATTTAGCCGCCGTGGTTCTGGCGCTATGTGGTCGAGCTTTGAAGCCGCGTGAGGCCACGTATTTACCATTGCTTGATGAGACGGGCACACCGATAGACCATGTGCTTGCGTTGTACTTTCCTGGCCCCAACAGTTACACCGGCGAAGATGTGTTGGAGCTACAAGCTCATGGCGGGCCAGTGGTGCTGCAACTGATCGTGGCGCGGTGTCTCAGCGTTGCTGCATCATGTGACGAAACGGGGCAAGCATTACTCGGCGGTTTGCGCTTGGCCCAGCCGGGGGAATTTACCCAACGCGCGTTCTTGAACCATAAGCTCGATCTGGCGCAAGCCGAGGCCGTTGCAGACTTGATTGATGCCAGCACCGAAGCCGCGGCACGCGGTGCCAGTCGGTCGTTGGCGGGTGCGTTCTCACACGAAATTCATCAGTTGCGCAATGCCCTCATCCACTTGCGCATGTTGGTCGAGGCCACGCTCGATTTTCCTGAAGAAGACATTGATTTTTTGAAACAAGCCGACGCACAAGGTCAGCTCACGCGTTTGCAACAAAACCTTGCTCGCGTGATGACACAAACCAAGCAAGGGGCGCTCTTGCGCGAAGGCATTCGCGTGGTCATTGCTGGCCAACCCAACGCCGGCAAAAGCTCACTGCTCAATGCCTTGGCGGGGGCCGAGTTGGCCATCGTCACACCTATCGCAGGCACCACGCGCGATGTGGTGCAGCAAACCATTCAAATCGAAGGCGTCCCCCTGCATGTGGTCGATACCGCTGGTCTGCGTGAGCATCCAGATGTGGACGAAGTCGAGCGCATCGGCATTGCCCGTGCGTGGGATCAAATCGGTCAAGCGGATGCGGTGCTGTTCCTGCACGATCTCACGCGCAAAGCCGATCACGCGTATGCCGCGGCGGATGCACAAATCGAACAAACCCTGAAATCCAAGCTGGCCTCACATGTCCTGCTGCTGCACTTGTGGAACAAGGCCGATGCGCAAAGCATCGCCGTCACCCCGTTAGAGACGCATACGCCACACGCGGACCAAGCGCAGGTGCCCCAGCTGACCTTGTCTGCGAAGACGGGCGAAGGCCTACCAGCCCTGCGGCAAGCGCTGCTGAATGTGATGGGCTGGCGAGGCGGGGGTACAGAAGGCCTGTTCATGGCCCGTGAGCGCCATGTGCAGGCCCTGCATGAGGTCGATGCACACCTCATGCAAGCCAACGCGTACTTGCAAGCGCATGTGCCTGCGCTTGATTTATTGGCCGAAGAACTTCGCCTGAGTCAAAACGCGCTCAACACCATCACAGGCGAGTTCAGTTCAGACGACCTGCTCGGCGTGATCTTCTCTAGCTTTTGCATCGGAAAATAAGCCCGCCTCACCCATAAAATGAGGGCATGACCCCAACCCATGTACATGCCGACAACGCCGTTGCATCAGTGGACGAGCAACGTATTTTGCAGCTCGCCCATGACACGTTGACCATCGAAGCAGACGCCGTGCGCCATTTGCGCGAGGGCTTGTCGTCTACGTTTGTGCAAGCGGTGCGGGCCATTCTTAACGTCACTGGTCGTGTGGTGGTGATGGGCATGGGCAAGAGCGGCCATGTGGGTCGCAAAATCACCGCAACCTTGGCATCGACGGGTACGGCGGCCATGTTTGTGCATCCAGCGGAAGCCAGCCATGGCGATCTTGGCATGGTCAAAGACACCGATCTGGTGATTGCCATTTCCAATAGCGGCGAAAGCGATGAACTCGCCGCCATCCTTCCGGTGCTCAAGCGCCAAGGCGTGCCCTTGGTGGCCCTCACTGGCGGGGCGCAGTCCACTCTGGCCAAGCATGCCGATATTGTTCTTAACACGAGCGTCCTCAAAGAGGCGTGCCCACTCAACCTTGCGCCAACCGCCAGCACTACCGCCCAAATGGCCATGGGTGATGCGCTGGCGGTGGCTTTGCTCGACGCTCGCGGGTTCAAGGAAGAAGACTTTGCGCGCTCACACCCAGGCGGTGCCTTGGGGCGTCGCTTACTCACACACGTGAGTGATGTCATGCGCAGCGGTGCTGGCGTACCAGGCGTGCTGCCAACCGCCAACTTCAGCGACTTGATGCGCGAGATGAGCGCCAAAGGCTTGGGTGCATCGGCCATCGTAGACACGCACCAAAAAGTCTTGGGCATCTTCACCGATGGCGACTTGCGTCGTTTGATAGAAACAGGCACCGACATGCGTGAACTCACCGCCCAGCAAGTCATGCACGCCAACCCGCGCACCGTGCGCGCCAGCGCATTGGCCGCAGAAGCCGCAGAGCTGATGGAGTTGCACCGCATCACCAGTGTCTTGGTGGTGGATGAGCAAGGCGTCTTGTGTGGTGCGATCAACACCCACGACTTGATGCGTGCGAAAGTTATCTGATGAACACCTCTACCCCTGCGTTGAACTTTGACCCTGTGTTGCTTTTGCGCGCGCAAGGTGTGCGTGTCGCCTTCTTTGATGTGGATGGTGTGCTTACCGATGGTGGTTTGTTGTTCACGGAGCATGGCGAAACCATCAAACGCTTTTCCACACTCGATGGTCACGGGTTGAAGATGTTACAAAAAGCAGGCATCACACCTGCTGT
Organism: Limnohabitans sp.; assembly: GCF_031538885.1. Taxonomy (GTDB): domain Bacteria; phylum Pseudomonadota; class Gammaproteobacteria; order Burkholderiales; family Burkholderiaceae_C; genus Limnohabitans. The sequence continues at coordinate 1,589 of NZ_JAVKLW010000023.1, read as the reverse complement.
CATCACCGGTCGCGACAGTGCGCCCTTGCGTGTGCGTCTGCAAGCCTTGGGCATTGCGCATGTGCGGTATGGAACCGAAGACAAAGCACCCGCCGCCCAACACATCTTGAACGAACTGGGCTTAAGTTGGTCGCAAGCAGCGCACATGGGCGATGACTGGCCTGACTTGGCGGTCATGACTCGCGTTGCATTTGCTTGTGCGCCGAGCAATGCGCACCTTGAAGTGAGAGCGCGGGCACACTACGTGACGCAGCGCGAAGGGGGGCATGGCGCAGCACGAGAATTCTGTGATCTTTTGCTGGTGGCTAGCGGCCGTTATGCTGAGTTACTGCAAGGCTACACCGTATGAGTGCGGCCGCGCCGGTCTCCCTTGTGCTGCGCGTGCGCCGCGTGTGGGATCGCTTGGCGGCTTACCTGCCCTTGGTACTCATGGGCTTCATGGCCATGACTACTTATTGGTTAGTCCGCAACACGCCCGTGATGGGGCAGGCTGAACTCGAAGCCGCACCGCGCCATGTGCCAGATTACTTTATGCGTGACTTCTCCGTCAAAGTGTTTGGCGACGATGGCAAACTGAAAAGCGAAATGCTGGGCATTGAGGGCAGACACTACCCAGACACCGATACCTTAGAAATCGACCAACCACGCATCCGAGTCTTGGGCGCAGAAGGTCGCATAACCACAGCTGTCGCGGTACGCGGGCTTGTCAATGCGGACGGCTCAGAAGCGCAGTTATTTGACAAAGCGATAGTTGTCCGAGAGGCCAACGTCAACGCGCAAGGTGTTGCCACCCCACGTAGCGAGTTGCACAGTGACTTTTTGCATTTGTTTGCCAACACCGAGCAGGTGCGGTCACATTTGCCCGTTGTTTTGGTTCGTGGTGCGGGGGACCACTTCACCGCAGACGGCATGGACTACGACAATTTGGACCGAGTCATGCAACTCATTGGGCGCGTCCGAGGCACACTACAACCACCTAAGAACAAAAAATAAATACGCGCATTGTCAGCGGGCATGAAAAAGGCTCCCGAAGGAGCCTTTAGATGTGCAGTGAAGCAAATCGATCAGTAGCTGCTGCCACCACCGAAGCCGCCGCGACCGCCGCCGCCTTCACGACGACCGCCGCCAGCACCGCCAGCACCGCCGCCGCCGTAGGGACTACGGAAACCGCCGCCGCCTTCACGACCGCCACCGCCGTAGCCGCCACCACCACCACCACCACCACCACCACCACCGAAACCACCAGTGCGGGGAGGACGTGGCTCCATGGGACGAGCTTCGTTGACCACGAGGCTGCGACCACCCAAAGGTGCACCGTTCATGCCTTCGACGGCGGCTTGCGCCTCAGCATCGCTGGCCATTTCTACGAAACCAAAACCTTTAGAGCGGCCAGTGTCGCGCTCCATCATGACTTTGGCGCTAGTCACAGCACCGAACTGTCCAAAAGACTGCTCAAGATCGCTGTCGCGTACCGAATACGGCAAATTGCCGACGTACAGTTTGTTGCCCATGAAAGGGACTCCTTAAAACACAAAAACAAAGCGATGGAGTCCCGAACCGAAACTGACCGATCACCAAATACAACCTTG
>NZ_JAVKLW010000022.1:0-7416 GCF_031538885.1 Limnohabitans sp. | reverse complement strand
TTTGGTATCGTTCTTCTCGGCTGAGGTGCTTGTACATTGGGCAACTTCGACTTGGCGGTTAAAGCGGCCATGATGCTCTCGCATCCTCAGCCACCTATAACCAGTTCATCTTTGTTGCACTTCGTCCTTGAATCCGCCTTACAAAGAACACAAAGACTACGTGTCTTTGTCTAAAGCGCTGCGTGAAGCATGTCCCAATGGCATTGACGGTCACTTCGAGAACGTAGGTGGCATGGTCTTGGACGCCGTCATGTTGCGCACCAACGCTTTTTCCCGTATTGCGGTGTGCGGCATGATCGCAGGCTACGACGGCGCCCCCATTGCAATGACCAACCCCGCACTGATTCTGGTGAACCGCATGCGTGTGGAAGGCTTCATCGTCAGCGAGCACATGGAAGTGTGGCCCGAAGCGCTGCAAGAGCTTGGCAATTTGGTCACTGCAGGCAAACTGCGCCCACGCGAGACCGTGGGGCAAGGGTTGGAATCGACACCGGGGGCATTCTTGGGTTTGCTCAAGGGCAAAAACTTCGGCAAACAATTGGTCAAGCTGATCTAAAGAAAGTACAAGGCCCACCATGTTCGAGCCAATTAAGCCAATGGATCTATCGTCTGCGGACACCTCACACTGACCCGCTCCCACGCAGGCGTATCGCGCACACTGAGCGAAGTGTCTGAAGCTTCTAGTTTCGCCGCACTCAAGCACCCACCCCACACACACCCATCGTCCAAGCACACCACATCTGCGCGGTTTTGTATGTGCACGGTAGACCAATGGCCAAAGGCAATGCGCACATCAGTGGTTAACCGCCCCGGCACATCAAACCACGGCATGAGGTGTGCAGGCGCTTTATCTGCGCTTTCTTTCACGCTGAAGTCCATCGCGCCCTGTGCATCACAAAAGCGCAAGCGGGTGAGGGCGTTGACGATCACGCGCAAGCGGTCTGCACCCTCTAGGTCATCACGCCACACATTGGGCAAGCCGCCATACATCTGCGGCATGAAGTGTCTCCAGTCGTCGCTGCGCAGCACGGCTTCCACTTCGCTTGCCAGTGCTAGGGTTTGCGGCGCTGTCCACTGGGGCAAGACACCCGCATGCACCATCAGCACGTTGCCGACTTGCATCGCTAGGTGTTGATGGCGCAGCCAGTGCAGCAGTGCGGTGCTGTCGGGCGCGGTCAAGATGTCTTGCAGGGTGTCTTGCAGGTTGGGTTTGCGCACACCGCGTGAGACGGCTAAGGCATGCAAGTCATGATTGCCTAACAAGCATTGGGCACTGCTGCCGTAGCCCATCAGACGGCGCAGCACCGCTGCGTTGTGAGGGCCACGGTTGACCAAATCGCCAAGCAAATAAAGCGTGTCGCGACTCGGTGAGAACGCGATGTGCGTCAACAAGCGTTGCAGCGCTTCGTCGCAGCCTTGTACGTCGCCAATGAAGTAAAGTGCCATGCAGGAGATTGTGATGGATGTTCTGCTGATTGTTTTTCTCACGCTGCTCAACGGCGTGTTTGCCATGTCGGAGATGGCGTTGGCCTCTAGCCGCAAAGCGCGTTTGGCGGCGTTGGCCGAGACGGGCGACAGTGGGGCGCACGCCGCATTGCGCCTGATGGCGCAGCCCACCCAATTTTTGTCCACGGTGCAAATTGGCATCACCTCCATTGGTGTGCTCAACGGCATCGTGGGTGAGGCCGCTTTCAGTGACGACTTTTCGTATTGGTTGCTGGCCCAAGGTGTGCCAGAGAACTTGGCGTCAGGTTTGGCCACGGCCTTTGTGGTGACCCTCATTACCTTCAGCACCATTTTGTTTGGCGAGTTGGTGCCCAAACGCATCGGGCAGTTGTTCCCCGAATCGGTTGCCCGTGTGGCTGCGCCGTTGATGTCGGCATTGGCTGCCATGGCCAAACCGTTTGTTTATTTGTTGTCTGCCAGCACCAGTGGCATGTTGAAGCTCTTGCGCATTGATGTGCATGGCGCACGCATCGTGACCGAGGAAGAAATCTCTGCCAGTTTGGTCGAAGGTGTGGATGCGGGCTTGATCGAGCAACACGAACACCAAATGGTGCAAAACGTGTTCAACCTCGACGAGCGTCCGCTCACCTCCATCATGGTGCACCGCTCAGACATCGAGTGGCTCGACTCGAAGCTGCCCGTACCCCAAGCCTTGGCACAAGTGGGGGCGAGTGGTGCGCACTCGTGGTACCCCGTGTGTCGCGGCGACTTGGACAATGTGGTGGGGGCCGTGAGCGTGTCGCAGCTGTTGCGCCTGCCTCCCGGTACTGACATGGCGGTAGAGGCCCTCGCCAAGCCCGTAGCGTTTATTCCAGAAACCTTGAGTGGTTTGGATTTGCTGGAGCAGTTTCGCAAACCCGCTGAACGCGCGACCGCACATGGTCGCATGGTGTTGGTGGTGGACGAATACGGTGTGGTGCACGGATTGCTCACGCCGCGCGATTTGCTAGAGGCCATCACTGGCGAGCTGTTGCAAGCCACACTCACTGATGAAGCGTGGGCCACGCAGCGCGAAGATGGCAGTTGGTCGATTGACGGCATGATGCCCGTGACCGAATTCAAGGCCCGCTTGGGCATCAAAGAGCTGCCAGACGAAGACCGTGGCATTTACAACACGGTGGCTGGCTTGGTCATGGCCATTTCGGGCGAACTACCCGCCGAGGCCGATGTGGTGGAGTTTGGTGAGTGGCGCTTTGAGGTGATGGAACTGGATGGCCGACGCATCGATAAGCTGCTGGTGCATCGTCTAAATTAAACGCGGCCGCTGTTGTGGCGACTATATGGCACCTGGTACATCCATACAGGGCGGCTATCGCGACAGGTCAGGATGGCACTGGGTACCAGATCGATCGCTTCAACCGCAGCGTCGATAATAAGGGCTCACCATGTCTGAACCCCTCTTGTCTGCTCCTTCATTTCGTATCTTGAGCCTCATCCCGCCGATGACGCAGCTCAACACGCCTTATCCCTCGACCGCTTATTTAACGGGCTTCTTGCGCTCTCAAGGGATTGATGCGGTGCAGGAGGATCTCGCCTTGGCCTTGGTGCTGGCGTTGTTTACGCCCACAGGCTTGGCGCAAGTGCATGCGCATGCAGTCATGCAGCCAGAGGCGCAGCGTAGCGCCAGCGTGAACTACTTTCTGGATTGCTTTGGTCGTTACCAATCCACCATTGCCCCCACCATTGCGTTTTTGCAAGGGCGTGACGCCACCTTGAGCCACCGCATTGCGGGCCGTGGCTTCTTGCCTGAGGGGCCGCGCTTTGCCTCATTAGACGCCTATGACGACGAAGGCAGTGGAGACCCCTTGGCCTGGGCCTTTGGTGCTTTGGGTCAACAAGATCGCGCCCGTCATCTGGCCACTTTGTATTTGAATGATTTGGCCGATGTGTTGCGTGACGCGGTAGATAACCGCTTTGAGTTTGTGCGCTATGCCGAGCAATTGGCGGGCAGCCAAGCCACGTTTGATCCTTTGGCCCAAGCTTTGAGCGCCGCGCCCACCCTGGTGGACAGCACCTTGCAAGCGTTGACACTGGGTGTGATCGCCAAGCATCAGCCGCAATTGGTATTGCTGTCTGTGCCATTTCCCGGTGCGGTGTATGCGGCTTTTCGCATGGCTCAGAAGATCAAATTGCATCACCCGCACATCCGCATTGGTTTGGGGGGTGGTTTTGCCAACACAGAGTTGCGTGAACTGACTGACCCCCGCGTGTTTGACTATGTCGACTTCATCAGCCTCGATGCGGGTGAGCGGCCTTTGTTGTCTCTGATTGCGCACTTGCAAGGCAAGCGCAGTGCGCAGCGTTTGGTGCGTACATTTGTGCGCAACGACGCTGGCCACGTTCAGCTGATGAATTGGCAAGAGCCGGATGTGCCGTTTGAAGATGTGGGCACGCCCACTTGGGATGGTTTGCCTCTGGGCCGTTATTTGTCGCTGTTGGACATGCTCAACCCCATGCACCGCTTGTGGAGTGATGGTCGCTGGAACAAACTGACGGTGGCGCACGGTTGCTATTGGAAAAAATGCAGCTTTTGCGATGTGAGCTTGGATTACATCTCTCGCTATGAAACGGCGTCAGCTACCACCTTGGTGGATCGCATTGAGCAAATCGTGGCCGAGACGGGGCAGACCGGTTTTCATTTTGTGGACGAAGCAGCCCCGCCCAAAGCGCTCAAAGCCTTGGCGCAAGAACTGCTGCGTCGCAAGGTTCACATTTCATGGTGGGGCAATATCCGCTTCGAAAAAACCTTCACGCCTGAGTTGGCGGAATTGTTGGCAGAGAGTGGTTGCATCGCCATGTCGGGTGGCTTAGAGGTCGCTTCAGACCGACTGTTGGAGCTGATGAAAAAAGGCGTCTCAGTCGAGCAAGTGGCGCAAGTGACCAAAGGGTTTTCGGAGGCTGGCATTTTGGTTCACGCGTATTTGATGTACGGCTTTCCCACGCAGACGCTGCAAGATACTGTGGATGCGCTGGAGTACGTGCGTCAACTCTTCGAGAACGGCTGCATCCAAAGTGGGTTCTTCCATCGCTTTGCATGCACCGTGCACTCCCCAGTGGGAAAGAATCCGGCTGACTATGGCGTGCAAGTGGTGCCGCTGCCAGAGGTGAGCTTTGCCAAAAATGACATCGCCTTCATGGACCCCACCGGCACAGACCACGACACCTTAGGCCTTGGTTTAAAGAAGGCCATCTACAACTTCATGCACGGTGCGGGCCTAGAAGAAGATGTACGTCAGTGGTTTGAATTGCCCAAAGGGCGATGCCCGAAGACCACCGTACCGCGCCACAAGATCGCCAAAGCCTTGGGCTATTGATGCGTCAAGGCGTGACGGTAAAACACACGTTTGACCACCTCCACCACGCCGAGGTAAGTGAACACCAGCAACACAAACAGCATCAACACCACGGTCAAACGCGTGATAAGCATGCCCAAGCGGCATTTGCAGATCTCAAACGATGTGGCGGGCATGGGCTTGTGAATCAAGAACCAAGGCATCGGCGGGCACCAAGCTGCCTGCATTTTGCAAGGCGACATCACCTGGTACGACTTCTCTCGCAGATATTTCTGTGGGATGGCCATCACGTAACACGGTGGTGAGAACGCTGACCGATTGGCGAAGCTTGGTGCTTCGACAGCGTGTTGGGCCCCAAGGTGCTGAGTTGGTTCTACTTGGAGGACGGTCTGAATCGTGGGGCAATTGCCATCTTTAAGCTCTCTTCATCCTGGCCCTGAAAGAGGGCGAATTTTCGATTAGAATTAAGGCTTCGGAATTAAACACTCTACGCGGGAATAGCTCAGTTGGTAGAGCGCAACCTTGCCAAGGTTGAGGTCGCGAGTTCGAGCCTCGTTTCCCGCTCCAATTTCAAAGAGCCCCTGAAACACATGTTGCAGGGGCTTTTTTGTATCTGTCAAAGCAAGGCCCATGACCCATAGAAGTTTGGATGCACCCAGCTGCGAAGCGTTATTTCGCCTCACCGACAACGGTTCGGGTGGATGGTTGCAGACGTCCAAGCGTCGCTTGAAATTTCACTTGCGGTATTGGTGGTGTGGCTCACATTTGCAGCGCATTCGCAGCTTCTTTCATGCGCATGGTTTGGGTGAACTCACGCACAACGAACTGTCGGTGATGTTGCGGCCCATGCGACCCTATTTATGGGGTGGTTTAAGCCCTGAGGCACGCACCCATGCCTTGTTGGCCCATTTCGCATGGGTGTTGGAACGCCACTCGGCGCAGCTGGTGATTGATTTTTACAAACGCGGCTCTTATGTCTTCTTCACGCAAACCTATCCAGAGGGGGAGATCACCCTCGAGCTTGAACCCGGACGTGGTTTGGGCCGCGAAGGTGAGTTTGAGTTGCACCTGAAGTTCAATGGTGCGGCGGTGATGCGTGCGGCATTTAGCGTCTTACCCGCTGACATGGTAGGCATGCAAGGGCCCGGTTTTGTCATGGCAATTGGCAATATGCAGGGGCAGCGGTTTTTGAATCAAGAAATCAAAATCGTGACGCAAAAAATGGAGCGCACGCGGCCACAAAACATTCTGATGACCGCTCTGCAAGGCTTGGCCTCAGGTTGGCAACTCGTTGGTATGGTGGGTGTGTCCGATGTGGCACATGTGTATTCGGGCTACCGCAGCTTGTCGCAGCGCGTCGGGCAGAGCTACGACAGCCTCTGGGAAGAAATGGGCACCACTGGTGCACTCTCTGCGGTGCATTGGCAGCTCTCCATTCAGTGGGTGGCACGTTCAGAGCAAGATGTGCCGTCTAACAAACGTTCACAACTGCGTCGTAAAAATGAAATTCGTCAAAAGATTTTTGATGAAGTCGCCCGCCACAGCACGGGTCTTTGAAGCCGCCCTTAAAAATATCTCAAATCAGTTTTTATTTGCTCGAAGTGACCGAGGTGGCTAGCGTAAAATCTGCGGCAACAACGACACTGCCCGAGTGGTGAAATTGGTAGACACAAGAGACTTAAAATCTCTCGCTTCCGTAAGGGGCGTACCGGTTCGATTCCGGTCTCGGGCACCAATGAACAAGCACAAGGAAGGAGTTTCGTCATGGCACGCTACAACGCCGCGTATGAAATCCATGTGCATGGGCTCGTCCCCCTACAGCCTGAGGTTGGCTTAGAGCAGCTGCAAGATGCGTTGCGTCCTTTGTGGCAATACGCAGGTGCTGCGTCCTTAGAAGACGGCGCCAGCAGCGCATACCCTGAAGAGCCCGGTATTCGTTTCAATCCCGAAGAGCGCACTTTACAAATGTGTTGGACCGTACCTGGTGACGACGATTTCCGTCAAAGCTTGGACGAGATGTGCATGAGCCTGAATGAGCTCACGGCTGCTGGTGCCCCCATTGAAGTCACGTTTTATGACAACGATTTCGATGATGAGGACGAGGATCGTGGGCAAGAATCGCGTGATGATTTTGTGATGCTGTTCGTTGGGCCTACCCCCGCAGACATCATGCAAGCCCAGCGTGACATGCTGGTCAATGACGTGATTCACCTCATGGAGCGTCACTTTGACGGCGCTGAGTTGGGGGGCGTGGTGAACGAAATCGACAAGCTGTTCTCCGCGCGTTTTGACAATCTCGTGAACTCTCTCGACTTGGGGCGTCCGCCACGTGGGCCAAATGGTGGCCACGGTGGGGGACATGGCGGTCGCAAGCCACGGCATTTGCATTGAACTGCACCCCAAAAGTTGGACAAATGTCCAACAAAGTAAGGTGCAGTTTTTATGTCCAAATACACACAAGAGTTCAATCGAAGTTGTTAGGGAACATCTGCATAACCTTCTTGTAAACCCTGACAGCGTGAACGCCATAGACTGCGTTGAATACACATGAAACAAACCAGCCTATCGATCAGCGGCTTTGAGCTGCAAAGTAAACGCACACGTCGACGAGAGTTTC
>NZ_JAVKLW010000002.1:0-8816 GCF_031538885.1 Limnohabitans sp. | reverse complement strand
GTTCTACAACCACCGCAGAATTCACTCTACATTGGGCTATGTCAGCCCGATGCAGTTTGAGAAAAGCTGGAACGCGGCACAGCTATTGAAGGCCGCATAATTGACCAGCTAAGAGGTACGTCCAACAGGGGCAGGTTCACTTCGTCCTTGAATCCGCCCTTGATTATCAAGGATAAAAGGTATTTTTAGGCCTCTGCCCCTAGCAAAATTTTCGTATATGGTGCTTGCGGGTTGTTCAAAATTTGTACGAACGTGCCCGCCTCCACCACCTTTCCAGTCTGCATGACCATGACATGGTGGGCCATGGCACGTATGACCGACACATCGTGGGTGATGAGCAAATAGCTCAACCCACGAACCCGTTGTAGCTTTTGCAACAACTGCAAGACTTGAAGCTGGGTGGTGGCATCCAAGGCGCTCGTCGGCTCGTCTAACACCAACATCTGCGGCTCTACCACCAAAGCGCGCGCAATGGCGAGACGTTGACGTTGCCCCCCCGAAAACTCATGTGGGTAGCGCTGTAGCAAGCCTGGAAACTCCGTTTCCGTCAATCCAACAGCCGCCAACGTGACCAAGATGCGACGCAAACGCCCCAAATCATCTAACTCAGGCGCATGCAGACTCAACCCTTCGGACACCAATTCTTGAACGTTCATGCGAGGCGACAGGGATGAAAACGGGTCTTGGAACACCACTTGCACTTTGCGACGCAATGGCAAATCCTGAGCAGCGTGGCCCTGCCAAGAGACACCGTCAATCGTGAGTGTGCCTTCGCTAGGCATCAACCCCAGAGCAGCCAGCGCCAAGGTGGTTTTGCCAGAGCCTGACTCGCCAATCACCCCCAAGGTTTGGCCCGCGCATAAGCGAAAGTCCGCACCTTGCACCGCGATAAATTTGCCGCCGCCCAGCCACCCGCGCCAGCCCGAACGGTGAATGGGGTAGCTCACACACAGGCCCTGGGCTTGCATCAGCACAGCCGCATCGTTTTGAGCTTCCACGGCATCACGGGGGAGCTGACTATCGATCAAGCGTTGTGTATAGGGATGCGCTGGACGGCTCAACACCACATGTACATCCCCCGACTCCACCACAGCGCCCTTCTCCATCACCAACACACGGTCCGCAAAGTGGCGCACGGTATGGAGGTCGTGGGTGATGAGCATCACCGCCATGCCAAAACGCTTTTGCAAGTCACCGAGCAAATCCAAAATTTGAGTCCGCAAGGACACATCCAACGCCGTCGTCGGCTCATCCGCTACCAGCAAGCGTGGACGACAAGCCAAGGCCATGGCAATCAGCACGCGTTGGCGCTGGCCGCCAGACAACTGATGGGGATAGGTGCTAACCCGTCGCACGGGATCGGGGATGCCGGTGAGGTTGAGTAGTTCCACAGCTTCGTGCCACGCCACGACAGGATCCATCCCTCGTTTGACTTCCAGCACCTCTGCAATTTGAGCGCCCACGGTCATCAAAGGGTTCAAGGCTGTCATGGGTTCTTGGAACACATAGGCAATATCTTGCCCTCGGATGTCAACCAACGCTCGTTCACTCAGTTTGATCAAATCATGCGTGTGCGGTGCATCGGTGACATCAGACGCCAATGTGTCGGCGTCTTGCGCCGTCCACAACACGCGACCTGACACGCGTGCACCTTCCAACAGTTTGACAAAGCTGAGGGCGGTCACACTTTTGCCCGACCCCGACTCGCCCACCAAGGCCAACCTCTCACCCAGATCCAAATTGAAGCTGATGCCTTTGACGACCTCTTCGTTTTGAAACGCGATACGCAAATCACGCACCTGAAGCAAAGGCAATCTCATGATTGCACCTTTCTCGGATCCAACGCGTCACGCATCGCATCCCCCATGAAGGTGAGCAACATCAGCGTAACCACCAGCACGGCAAACGTTGACAAAGAAATCCACCACGCATCAATGTTGTTTTTACCCTGCGCCAATAACTCGCCCAAACTTGGGGTGCTGGGAGGTACGCCCAGTCCAAGAAAATCCAGTGAGGTCAGCGACAAAATGGCAGCGCTCATTCGAAAAGGCAAGAACGTGACCACCGGCGTGAGGCTATTTGGCAGGACATGACGCCACATGATTTGAGCGTTCGACAAACCTAGGGCACGCGCAGCGCGCACGTAATCGAGTTGGCGGTTACGCAAAAACTCGGCACGCACGTAATCCGACAAGCCCATCCAGCCAAACAGGCCCAACAAAATCAATAATAAGGTGATGCTGGGATCAAACACTGCAGAGAAGATGATGAGCAAGTACAGCTCTGGCATGGCACTCCAAATCTCGATGAAGCGCTGCATGGCCAAATCCGTCTTGCCACCAAAGAAGCCCTGCAATGCCCCTGTGAAGATGCCAAGCACTGTGCCAAAAAGTGTGAGGGCCAATGCAAACAACACAGAGATACGAAAGCCGTAGAGCAGGCGCGCCACCACATCGCGGCCACGGTCATCCGTACCCAGCCAGTTGTCTGACGACGGCGGTGCTGGATTGGGTTGCTTGGCAAAGTAGTTAAGTGTGCTGTGGTGGTACGGGATGAGTGGATACAAAGCCCAATTGCCAGGCTGGGCGAACTGGGCTTGGATAAAGGGATCTAAAAAATCCGTGGGGGTCTCGAAGTCACCGCCAAAGGTGGTCTCTGGTTGGTTGTGCACGATCGGCATGTAAAAACTACCGTTGTAGCGGGCAATCAACGGCTTGTCATTGCATAAAACTTCAGCCAACAAACTCAAAGCGAAGAAGAACACGAACAAAACTAAGCTGTAAAAGCCAAGGCGATTGTGCCTAAAGCGCAGCCATGCGCGTTGGGTCGGAGAGAGAAAAACTCTAGTCGAATTTGACACGCGGGTCCACCCATACATAACAAAGGTCGCTGATGAGCTTGGTGAGCAAGCCAATCAACGTAAACAAATACAAGGTTCCCAACACCACAGGGTAGTCACGACGCATCACGCTTTCATAACTCAACAAACCCAACCCATCCAACGAGAACAAGGTTTCGATCAGCAAAGAGCCCGTGAAGAATGCGCCAATAAAGGCGGCGGGGAAACCAGTGACCAAGGGAATCAGCGCATTGCGAAACACGTGCTGCCAAATGACACGTCGCTCAGACAAGCCTTTGGCACGGGCGGTCAGCACATATTGTTTGCGAATTTCTTCCAGCATGGCATTTTTGATCAGCAAGGTGGTGACTGCGAACGCCCCGAGTACGCTAGAGGTCACGGGCAACACGATGTGCCACAGGTAGTCGGTGATGCGCGCGCCCCAACTCAGTTGATCCCAATTAGTCGAGGTCAACCCACGCAACGGGAACCACTGCAACTGACCGCCAAAGACCACCAATAGCGCCACCCCTAGGACAAAGCCGGGAATGGCAAAACCAACGAGCACCAACAAGCTCGTGAACAAGTCAAAGTGCGAACCAGCGCGCACCGCTTTGGCAACCCCCAATGGCACAGAGATAAGGTAGCTTAAAAAAAAAGTCCACAAACCTAAGCTGATGGAAACCGGCATTTTTTCTTTGACCAACTCCCACACCGTTTTGGAATAAAAAAAGCTCTTGCCTAAATCGAACACCGCAAACTGCTTGAGCATTTGCCAGAAGCGCTCCGTCGCGGGTTTGTCGAACCCATATTGCTGACGAATTTCTTCAATGCGCGCCGCATCCACACCTTGACGGCCACGGTAGCCAGCACCTGCCACGGCAGCACCTTCGCCACCACTGTCACGGCCTTGCAACTGCGACACCATTTGTTCAACGGGACCGCCCGGCACAAATTGAATCACGACAAAGGTCATGAACAGCACACCAAACAACGTAGGAATCATGAGCAACAACCGCTTGGCAATGTATGAACTCATGGTTGACGCTCCGCCTTTTTCGCCGCAGCCAAAGTGGCGCGGTTATCCAGCGTCGCCCACCAAGCCGATGAAGCCCAAGCCTCTGGCTGGTAATACCGTGGCATGACAGCGGGCAATTCAAACCGTTCATTGCGCCACGCCACGCGGTGTACGCCGCCGTACCAATGCGGAACGCTGTAATGGCCATGGCGCAGCACACGGTCTAAGGCACGCACGGCCGTGATGAGTTGCGACCTTGTGTTGGCCGAGATGACGCGCTCAAGCAGGGCATCCACCGCCGCGTCTTGCACGCCCATGAAGTTGCCCGCACCTTCCGTCGAAGCAGCCTTAGAGCCAAAGCGTTCCATCAACTCCGTTCCCGGCGATTCACTCCCGACCCAGCGATTGCTGATGATTTCAAAATCAAACACATCAAGGCGTTTTTGCAAAATTGCGAAATCAATGACTTTGTAGCTCACCTGGAAACCCAGCTTCTCCAAGTTTTTGGTGTAAGGCGTGATGACACGTCCCATCGCCCCCGAGTTGTCTAAGAACTCGATGGCAAAGGGGTCGCCATTGGCATTGCGCAAAGCACCATCACGATAAATCCAACCAGCCTCGGCCAACAAAGCTTTGGCACGGCGTAAATGGTCCCGCAATGTTTCGCCGGACTGTGGGTCTAGCGACGTGCGCGGCGGCAGTGGCACGGTTTGTTCAAAGACATTTTTTGAGAGCTTATCTCGCAAGGGGAACAATAACGCCAACTCAGCCGTATCGGGAAGCCCCGTAGCTTCGAAATCACTGGCCACGAAATAGCCGCGTACCCGCTGGTAGGCGCCGTAAAACAGCTGATGGTTCATCCATTCAAAGTCCATCGCCAAACCGATGGCTTCGCGCACGCGTGCATCCTTGAATTTGGACAAACGGGTGTTGAATAAAAAACCTTGGAAATCACCTGCATTGCCATGCTTGAATTCGCTCTTCATGAGCTGACGGCTGGTGAACTGTTTGCCTGTGAATCCCCTCGCCCACTCACGTGCAATGAAGGACTGCACCAAGTTAAACTCTCCCGCTTTGAAGCCTTCGAGTTGGGCTGTGCTGTCTTTGTAGAGGCGGTAGGTGATGCGATCAAAATTAAAAAGCCCCTTGCGCACATTCAAGTCCCGCGCCCAATAGCTGTCGTCGCGCTCATAGCTCACATCACGACCAAACACCACACGCCCCATTTTGTAGGGACCGCTGCCAATCGGTACATCGGTCACGATTTTGTCGAAGGGTTTGGTTTGCCCCTCCGCTTCGCCCCAGTGGTGACTGAAGACAGGCATGCCGCCCACGATCAAAGGCAGCTCAGGGTTCACCCGCTTGAAGTCAAAGCGCACGGTGCGTGCATCTACGACAGTGACACCTGCCACCTCGGCATACAAGGTGCGAAATTGTGGTGCCGCTTGTTTGCTGATGAGTTGATCGAAAGAATATTTCACATCCTCCGCCAGTACAGGGTACCCGTTATGAAATCGCGCTTGAGGGCGCAACTTGAACAGTACCGAGCGACGGTCAGCCGCGACCGTCACATCATCCGCCAATAGGCCATAGGCGGTAGTCGGCTCATCCATCGTGCCGGTGAGTAACGAATCAAATACCAAATTAGCAAGTCCAGGGGCCGCATTGCCTTTGAGCGTGAAGGGGTTGTATTTGTCAAAGCTGGTCAATCGCGAGGGCGGCACCAACACCAGCTCACCACCTTTAGGTGCTAATGGGTTGGCGTAATCAAAATTTGGGAAATTAGCGGGGTATTTGATATCCCCAAATTGGGCATAAGCATGTGCCGCCCATGATGAACCAGAGCACAGAAATACCAACAAAATGAAGAAGCTACGCATGCGACAATTCTGCAAGATTTTTTTGGAGCGATTCGCATGAGTACAAAAACTGGTTTCCTATCTGGCAAAAAACTTCTCATCACGGGCGTGTTGTCAAACCGTTCGATCGCTTACGGCATTGCCAAGGCGTGTCACGAACAAGGTGCCGAACTGGCGTTTAGCTATGTGGGTGAACGATTCAAGGACCGTATCACAGAGTTTGCCGCAGACTTTAATTCCAAGCTGATTTTTGATTGTGACGTGAGCAGCGACGCACAAATCGACCAAATGTTCAAAGACTTGTCGACCCACTGGCCTACGTTTGATGGTTTTGTGCACAGCATTGGTTATGCCCCTCGTGAAGCGATTGCTGGTGATTTTCTGGACGGTTTGTCACGCGAAGGTTTTCAAATTGCGCACGACATCAGCGCGTATAGCTTTCCCGCGATGGCCAAAGCAGCATTGCCTTACTTGAACGACAAGTCAGCCGTGCTGACCCTTTCCTACTTAGGTGCGATCCGTACTGTCCCCAACTACAACATCATGGGCTTGGCCAAAGCCTCGCTGGAAGCGTCTGTACGCTACTTGGCTGAGTCTTTGGGTGCTAGAGGTCGCCACTTGCGCGCCAATGGCATCAGTGCGGGACCTATTAAAACTTTGGCTGCGAGCGGCATCAAAGGCTTTGGCAAAATTTTGAATGTGGTCGCCGAAGCCTCGCCCATCCGCCGCAACGTAACGATTGAAGACGTGGGCAATGTAGCTGCGTTCTTGATGAGTGATTTGGCGGCTGGCGTGACCGCTGAAATAACTTATGTGGACGGTGGATTTAGCCAAGTTGTGGGCGGCATTGCCGAGCCGAGCAACGCATAAAGAGCCTGCGCTGCATGATCAAAAAAAGGAGCGACATGTCGCTCCTTTTTTTGATGTGTTCAATGTTTAAACTTTGACGCAATCGGCGTAATACCGCTTCACACCGTCATCGCCCACCTCTTCCACCAAGCCGTGGATGTCGGTTTCAAAGCCAGGGCACTGCAAGTTGAACTCACGGGCGAACTTGAGGTAATCCACAATTTTCTTATTGAACACCTCACCTGGAATCAGCAGTGGAATACCAGGTGGATATGGCGTGACCAAACTTGTGGTGATGCGGCCCAACAAGTCATCGACTGGCACACGTTGCGTGTTGCGGTGCGCGATTTGCGCGTAAGCATCACTCGGCTTCATTGCGGGCGTCAAGTCGCTCAAATAAATCTCCGTCGTTAAACGCGCAATATCGCATTTGGCGTACAGCGTATGAACGTGCTGACATAAATCACGCAAGCCCATGCGCTCATAAGCCCGGTGCTTTTGACAAAACTCGGGCAGGATGCGCCACATGGGTTGATTGCGGTCATAGTCATCCTTAAACTGCTGTAGTGCAGTCAACAACGAATTCCAACGCCCCTTGGTGATGCCGATGGTGAACATGATGAAGAAGCTGTACAAGCCGGTCTTCTCAACAATCACACCGTGCTCTGCCAAGAACTTGGTAACGATGCTGGCGGGAATGCCCGTTTTATCAAACTTACCATTCAAATCCAAACCAGGCGTGACGATGGTGGCCTTGATGGGATCCAACATGTTGAAGCCATCGGCCAAGTTGCCAAAACCATGCCACTTGGATGACTTGCCCTTGCCTTTGATGATCCAGCTCTCTGCACGACCAATGCCATCGTCTACCAGATCGTCAGGGCCCCAGACTTTGAACCACCAGTCTTTGCCGTACTCTTCGTCAACTTTACGCATGGCACGACGGAAGTCGAGGGCTTCCGTAATGCTCTCCTCGACCAAGGCAGCGCCACCGGGCGGCTCCATCATCGCCGCAGCCACGTCGCAACTGGCAATGATGCTGTATTGCGGGCTGGTACTGGTGTGCATCAAATACGCTTCGTTGAACAGGTGGCGATCCAACTTGGTCTTCTGTGAGTCTTGCACCAACACATGGCTGGCTTGGCTAATGCCAGCGAGCAACTTGTGAATGGATTGCGTGGCATACACCACCGAATGCATGGGCCGCTCACGCTTCTTGCCCATTGCGTGGTAAGTGCCGTAGAACGAATTGAATGCGGCATGAGGCAACCATGCTTCGTCAAAATGCAAGTTAGCCACGTAGCCGTCGAGCATCTTCTTGATGGTTTCCGTGTTGTAAAGCACACCATCGTACGTAGACTGCGTGAGGGTCAAGACACGGGGCTTGATCTTTTTGGCATCTACGCCTTTGAGCAAGGGGTTGGCCTTGATCTTGGCTTGAATAGCCGCAGGCTCAAACTCGCTTTGTGGGATGGGTCCGATGATGCCGTAATGGTTACGCGTGGGCTTCAAAAACACGGGCACAGCACCAGTCATGATGATGGCGTGCAGCACCGACTTATGACAGTTGCGGTCAACCACCACCACATCATCAGGTGCCACCGTGTGATGCCACACAATTTTGTTGGACGTGCTCGTACCGTTGGTGACGAAGAAGCAATGGTCCGCGTTGAAGATGCGTGCGGCATTGCGCTCACTCTCACCGATGGCACCGTTGTGGTCTAAGAGTTGGCCCAACTCTTCGACGGCATTGCACACGTCAGCGCGCAACATGTTTTCACCATAGAACTGGTGGTACATCTGACCCACAGGACTCTTCAAAAATGCCACGCCGCCGGAGTGCCCTGGGCAGTGCCAAGAGTAGGAGCCGTCTTCGGCGTAATCGAGCAAGGCCTTGAAAAAAGGTGGTTGCACGCTCTCCAAATAGCTCTTGGCTTCGCGGATGATGTGTCGTGCGACGAATTCGGGCGTGTCTTCGAACATGTGAATGAAACCATGCAACTCGCGCAAGATGTCGTTAGGCAAATGACGCGATGTTTTGGTTTCGCCGTACACATAAATCGGCACGTCCGCGTTCTTACGGCGCACTTCTTCGATGAAGTTACGCAGATTCAAAACGGCAGGGTCAAGATCAGGGCCTGGTGTGAACTCTTCATCGTCAATCGACAAGATGAATGCACTGGCTCGAGACTGCTGTTGTGCAAACTGGCTCAAGTCGCCATAGCTCGTCGCGCCCATGACCTCGTAGCCT
>NZ_JAVKLW010000001.1:0-9179 GCF_031538885.1 Limnohabitans sp. | reverse complement strand
GGAAACCGTGACGGATGAGGAATTGACTATGATTGAAAATCGATTGAATCACCGCCCCAGAAAGCGACTAGGATTCAAGACACCTCACGAGGTATTTCATGCCTCGTTAAAGCGTGTTGCACTTCGTCCTTGAATCCGCCCAAAACTAATTTCTAATGAGCGTATACGACCAACTCCAAGCCCTGAACATCACCCTGCCCCCTGTCGCGGTGCCTGCTGCGGCCTATGTGCCGTTTGTGCAAACAGGCAACTTGGTATTTTTGAGTGGCCACATTGCCAAACAAGACGGCAAGGTGTGGGTTGGCCAACTGGGCAAGACCATGCAAACGGAGGAAGGTGCATTGGCTGCACGTGCGGTGGCCGTGGATTTGCTGGGCACGCTGCACGCTGCGGTGGGCGACCTGAACAAAATCAAACGCATCGTCAAAGTGATGAGCTTGGTGAACTCCAGCCCCGACTACACCGAACACCACTTGGTCACCAATGGATGCAGCGAACTCATCGGTCAAGTGTTTGGTGCCCAAGGTGCCCACGGACGCAGCGCCTTTGGTGTGGCGCAACTGCCGCTGGGTGCGTGTGTGGAAATTGAGTTGATCGCTGAACTAATTTGACGCGTTAGCGCTTGACGCGTTGGGTGACCCACTTACTCGTCAAAATCCCAGATTTGATGCAGGTCTAGCTCAATCAAGGCCAGCAACTCCACCACCTCTAGCTGCATGCGCTGGGCGGCGTTGAGGTTATCGCTGGCCATGCGCGCCACCAACAACACCTCCGACAAACTGCCTTCGCCCAAGGTGTAGGCTTTGACGAATTTGTCGGCGACCAAGGCTTGACGTTGTGCGGCAGATTTCAAGTTGTCTGCGGCTGTTCGTTTGTGTTGAAACTGAATCCACATGCTTTCAAACATCGCGCCTAGTTGCTGCTCGGCCAGTTGCACTTTGTCGCTGGCCGCTTGCGCATCGGCCAGCGCAGCGCTGGCGTGGTGCCAGCGTGATGAACCGGGGAATGGCATGGAGAACATCACCCCCGAGAAGGTTTCGCTGCCAGCGCGTTCACGCCCACTGAACACGCCCACTGTGGGGTCCGGTAAACGGTCACGCGCAGCACGGTCTGCGGCCAAGCGCAAGCGCTGGGCGTCCACACGCAGCAGGTTGAGTTCGTGGTTTTTTTCTAAAAACATCTGCCGCATGGCGGCCATCGATGCCGACAAAACGGGCAAGGCTGGCGACGCATCCAAGCGCAGCGCCAGTAACAGCGGTATGGGCAGTGGCGTGGGCAACGCCAAGTTAGGGTAACGGCGCGTCATGGCCGAGGCCGCCGAGGCTAACTGCGCATCGGCTACGGCACGGGCTGCGGTGATGCGCTCTAGCTCGGCATGGGCCAAGTCGGCATTGAGTTGCGACACCTCGCCTTGCTTGAGTTGGATTTGCGTCAAGCGTTGCATCTTGGTCGCCAGCTCATGGGTGGTGGTGGCGTTCTTTTGGTCCGCCAAGGCACGCAGGTAGGCAAACCAAAAACGCATCAACTCACGCGCACCTTCGTGCATGGCGTCGGCGTATTCGATGTCGGCAAAGGCTTGGGTTTGCGCGGCCAAGTCGGCGTCGATGCCACGCTTGCCCCAAAAGCGCACGGGTCGCTCAAGGCTGACCAACGACTCATGCACCCGTGTACCCGCCGTCACAGCACGTCGATGTTGGGAAGTGCTGCGCAAGGTGAACTCAGCGGTACCTGCGTCAATGCCTTGGGCACGTGCCGAGCCTGCTTCTTTTCTAGAACGCGCGGCTTGCATCAGCGGGCTGCTGAGCAGCGCCTCTTTCACGGCGGCTTCAGCGGGTAGATAAGGCCGCAATGCCGTGTTGAGCTGAGGCAGCACTGCCGTGTCAGCAGAAGGCAACAACGCCGCGTTGGTTTGCGTTTGCGCGGTTCCGGTTTGCGCTTGCGCGGTCCCGAAGAGCCCCAGCGATGCCACAGCCAACAAATAAGCGGCCAGATAACGGTTCACAGAATGTGTCATGGCTTTCTCCAAGACAAGAAGCGCGTCAAGGCATGCCACGGCATGCGCTCTAGCCCACCCAAGCGTTCAAATAATTTGGGCAACAGCAACAAGGTCAACAAGGTGGAGCTGATCAAACCACCCGTCACCACAATGGCGAGTGGGCGCTGAATCTCAGAGCCTGGACCGGTGGCAAAGAGCAACGGAATCATGCCAAGCGCGGTGATGACGGCGGTCATCAACACAGGACGCAAGCGTCGCTCGGTGCCCAAACGCACCACCTGCGCCATGTCCTCGCCACCGAGCAATCGTTCATTGAAGTGCGTGACCATGACCACGCCATTGAGCACCGCAATGCCCAGCAGCGCAATGAAGCCCACCGATGCGGGTACCGACAAATATTCACCCGACAGGCCCAGGGCCATCACACCGCCCACCAAAGCGAACGGGATGTTCAGAAAAATAATGCCCGCCTGAATGGCCGAGCCAAAGGTGAAGACCAAGATGGTGAAGATCAACACCATGGCCGCAGGAATGACCAGTCCTAAACGCGCAGCGGCACGTTGCTGGTTTTCAAACTGCCCGCCCCACACCACGCGCACATCGGCGGGCAGCTTCAATGCGGTCACGGCTTTTTGTGCATCGCCGACAAAGCCGGTCAGATCGCGGCCAGCCACCGAGACTTGAATGCTGGTGAAGCGCACGCTTTGCTCATGGTCCACACGGATGGGGCCATCGACCAAGCGGATGTCGGCCAAGGCATTGGCGGCCCAGACACGACCATCTGGTGCGGCGAGTTGCAAGTTCTTGAAAGCTTCGGGGCTGTGACGCGTCACCTCGTTGCCGCGCAAGGTCAGCGGTGTGCGCATACCGTTTTGCAGCACATAACCCAGCGACTCGCCCTCGACTTGGTTTTTGAACGCTTGCTGCAAGGCCTCCACACTGAACCCAGCTTGACCCACGGTGGTGCGGTTCAAGTGGACCGAGACGTATTGCAGGCCTTCGGCCTTGGGTGCAATGACTTCGGCCGCCCCTGCGACGGTGCGCACGGCATCGGCAATTTGGTGCGCTGCCTCGTTGATGTGTGCGAGGTCTGTGCCAAATATTTTGATGGCCACATCGCCACGCGTGCCGGTGAGCATTTCGGAGACCCGCATTTCAATAGGCTGGGTAAAGCCGTAGACCAAGCCGGGGAAGGTGTCGAGCACGCCACGCAAGGCATCAACGATGTCGTCTTTGTTGCCACGCCATTCGCTTTTGGGTTTGAGTACCAAGAAGGTGTCGGTCTCGTTCAAGCCCATGGGGTCCAGCCCCAACTCGTCTGAACCCACCCGCGCGACGATGGCTTTGACCTCGGGCACGTTCGCCAAGATGGCTTGCTGCACGCGGGTGTCAATCTCTAAGGAAGACTCGAGCGAAATCGACGGCAGCTTTTGCAACTGCACCAAGATGTCACCTTCATCCAAGGTCGGCATGAAGGTTTTACCGATGAAGCTGTAAAGCACAGCAGCCACCACCAGCGAGGCGACGGACACGCCATACAACCACTGCGGCTTGGCCCACACGCGCTCGCGCAAGCGCACATAGACCGCATGGATTTTTTGCATCACAACAGGCTCGTGCGCTCCGTCTTCTTTGAGCACCATGGACGCCAAGGCTGGAATCACACTGAAGGCCAACAACAGCGACGACGCCAACGCCATGATGATGGTCACGGCCACGGGCGCAAACAACTTGCCCTCTAAGCCTTCAAGACTGAGCAAGGGCAAGAACACCACGCAAATGATGAGCACGCCAGACGCCACAGGCTTGACCACCTGACACACGGCACTCAGCAAGATTTCAGTTTTCGACAAGCCATGACCAACGGCGTGGGATGCAAACGCGGTTTCGATGTTTTCCACCACCACCACCGCGGCATCCACCAGCATGCCCAGCGCAATCGCCAAACCGCCCAAACTCATCAAGTTGGCAGTCAAGCCAAATGCACGCATCAGCAGAAAGGTACTCAGCAAAGACAAGGGCAAGGCCACGGCCACCACCACCGCTGCACGGATGCCACCTAAAAACACATACAGGGTGATGCACACCAACACAGCGGCTTCAATCAAGGCGTGGATCACGGTGTCTGCCGCACGCGTGACCAACTCACCTCGGTTGTAAAAGGTTTTCACCGTTAGCCCTGCGGGCAACCGTAGTGCCATGTCGTGCAACTTGGCATCGACCGCGTCCACCAACTGGCGCGCGTTCACGCCGCGCATGCCCAGCACTAAGCCTTCAACGGTTTCGCCTTGGCCGTCGTGGGTGACTGCACCATAGCGGGTGAGTGCGCCTTGGGTGACCGTGGCCACATCGTCCAGTTGCACATAGGTGCTGTGGCGGGTGTTGTCTCGGGTTCTTAGGCGCACAACGCGCAGATCATCCAAAGTTTGGATGACGCCTTCGACACGCACCACCAAGGCTTCTTCACCCGCAGTCAAGCGGCCAGCGCCATCGTTGCTGTTGTTGGCGAGTAAGGCTTGTCTCAAGTCACCCATGCTCACGCCCATGGCGGCCATCTTGGCGGTGTTGGGGATGACCTCAAAGGTTTGCACTTCGCCGCCGAGTGAGTTCACCTCGGCCACGCCAGGAATGGTGCGCAACTCTGGGCGAATCACCCAGTCGAGGACACGGCGTTTTTCCGCCAGACTCACGCCAGCACCTTCCAGTGTGAACATGTAAACCTCGCTCAAAGGTGTGGTGATGGGGGCCAAGCCACCGCTGACGCTGGCGGGCAGATCGCGCATCACGCTGCCCAAGCGCTCGGACACTTGTTGACGTGCCCAGTACAGATCCACACCGTCGTCGAAGTCAATGGTGATGTCGGCAATGCCGTACTTCGAGATCGAGCGCACGATGCGTTTGTTAGGAATACTCAACAGCTCTTGCTCAATGGGTTTGACGACCCGCTGCTCGACCTCTTCAGGGGTCATGCCCGGAATTTTGAGGATGACTTTGGCCTGTGTGGGCGAGATGTCGGGGAAGGCATCAATCGGTAAATTGAGCCACGCATAGATGCCTGCCGCTAACAGCAGTACAGCACCGGTCAGCGCGAGGCTGCGAAACCGCAGACTCAGACGAATGAGGTGTTCAAACATCACTCGTCCTTTTGCAGCAAGGCGCGCAGGGAGGCGATTCCTGTGATGGCTACTTGGCTGCCTACGGGCAAGGCCACATCAATCAAGGTCACCTCATCAGAAGACGAAACGACGGTCACCGCACGCGCTTCAAAACCTTGGGCATTCGCCACAAACACCCAAGGCTTGCCACGCCAGTGCGTCACGGCGCGCGCAGGCACCCACCAGTGAGCGTCGGGCTTGGCAGCATTCACAGAAGCTTTGGCCTGGACGGTGGCGGACACCAAGTCACCCACTTGCAAACTGCCCCGCGTGGTGACGCTGGCGCGGGCACGTGCGGATTGGTTGGCCTCCACCGCACGGCTGACGCCCAAGATGCGTGCTTTGGCTTGGCGCGAGGGGATGCTCACCTCGTCACCCACTTGTATCTGCGCGGCTTTGTCTGAGGAAAGTTGCAGCTCGAGCTGCAACTGGGCAGCGTCCGCCAGCTTGAACAGCAAGGCTCCAGCCTCGACACGTTGGCCCACCGCAGCAAAAACGTCCACCACCGTGCCAGACAAAGGCGCTTTGAGCGTGCCGGTGGCGTAGCCACTATTGGCATCAAAGCGCATGCCTGCGGCCAACAACTCGGCCTCGCGCGCTTGGAGTTGCGCCTGTGCGGCCTCTTGTTTGGAGCGACTCAACTGCAAGCGCACGGCGGGGATGATGCCCTCGTCCAGCATGGCTTGGTCGCGTTGTGCGGCGGCACTGGCAGTTTTGTAGTCCAGCGCGGCTTCATTGAGCATGCGTCGCGCATCCCCCAACATGGGGCTGGTGAACTGCGCCAAGGCGGCACCAGACTTCACCGAGTCGCCCACGCCGATCCGCAAACGCGAGACCTGCCCTGCATACGGGGCAGACACCGTGAATGTTTTGCCTGGCGGCGTGACCACCGTCGCACTGACCAGCAACGGCCCACCTGTGGCGGGCTGCACGGTGCCCACTTGCACCCCGAGGCTGGCTTGCTGCTTGGCATTGAGTGGCAGCAACAACGGCGCAGGCACGGCGCTTGCACCCAACGGTTCTGGTGCCGCCCCACACACAGCGGCACTCAAGAGCGTCAACGCACATGCGTGACGCACAAAGAACATAAAACGATTGAACATCGCCAACTCCAACAATCAAACGACCGAAACCCAATGCACAGATGTGCACATGGGGGCATCGAAAATCAAATCGTCAACGTGGGAGGCGCGTGTGCGGGCGGCGGAAAGCCCAAAGCGTAGGTACTGGGCGCGTGCCAAGCGCTGGTTTGTCCATGCCATGGCGCAACAAAGGTGTGCGACACAGCCGCAAACACCACGACCACAGTGGCGACCACATCGGCAGGCGTTTCGTTCTCACTGTCTTGCAACGATTGACGGGCGTGCGAAGCGGTGACCCCCACCGCAGCGGACTCCTCCTCGCTGTCCTGACTGACACTGACGAGGTCAAAACGGGGGTGGCGTACCTCTTGCGCTTGGGCAATCCCGTCCACATGAAACCCCAGCAAGCGAGAGCTGCCGTAATGGGCGTGCAAAAACGGCCCCAGCGCCAGCAAGACCATGAGGATGGCCATGAGGGGCAAGCAACGTCGTTTCATCAATTGGAATGGGGTAGGCACAGCTACTATCTTAATCCTCATGCATGACGGCTTGACGTACCGCTTGAAGTAGCATGGTTGCTTATGAGTGTTCGCATGCTTTCAATTCAAGAATTGGTCAACACGGTCAAGACCCGGCCTCGGCTACTGAGCAGCATCGTGGTCGGAGCGCTGAGTGCAGCGCTCCGACCCATTGGCAATGGCCGACGGTCACGCAATGGACGGTGGGCTGGAACATCGGTGCGCTGCTTTATTTGGCGCTGGCGCTTCACATGATGTTTGGCAGCTCACATGAACGCATGCGCAAACGAGCCGTGCGCGAAGACGATGGACGTTTGATGTTGTTGGCGATGGTGGTGATATCGGCCATCGCCTGCTTGGGGGCCATCGTGGCAGAGTTGGTCATCGCCAAAACCATGCACGGCAACGAACGTTATGGGCACATTGGCTTGGCAGCGCTGACAATTTTTTCGTCTTGGGTATTCACGCAAATCATGTTTGCCTTGCACTATGCCCACGACTACTACTTGGCAGAGTCGATTCAGCAAACGGGTGGCTTGCAGTTTCCGGGGGATCACGCCCCGGATTACGGCGATTTCTTATATGCCGCGTGTGTGATTGGCACGTCGGGTCAAGCAGCAGATGTGAGTTTTACCAGCCGCACACAGCGCCGCGTGGGCTTGCTGCACAGTGTGTTGTCGTTCTTCTTCAACACCGTGGTGGTGGCGTTGACCATCAACATCGCTTCAGGGCTGTTTTAAAGGTACACACACACCTTGCGCATCAATCTGCGGTGAAGATGCCGCTGACGCTGTGCAACTGCTCCAGCGCCATGCCGCAGCCACGCGCCACACAGGTCAGCGGGTCTTCGGCCACCAACACGGGCAGGCCTGTTTCCTCGGAGATCAAACGATCCAAGTCACGCAACAAAGCGCCGCCACCAGTGAGCATGATGCCGCGCTCGGCAATGTCAGAGCTCAACTCAGGTGGTGTGCGCTCCAAAGCGATCTTCACGGTGGAGACCAAGTTGTTCAAGGTGCCTGTCAAGGCTTCCAAGATTTCGGTCGAGCTGATGGTGAAACTTTGCGGAATACCTTGGCTCAAGTTACGGCCCGTGATCTCAATCTCTTTCACGGTCCCGTTTGGAAATGCGGTGGCGATTTGCTTTTTGATGCGCTCGGCAGTTTGTTCGCCAATCAACATGCCAAAGTGACGACGGATGTAGTTGACGATGGCCTCATCAAACTTGTCGCCACCGATGCGTGCGCTGTTTTTGTAGACCATACCGCCCAAGGACACAATGCCCACCTCGGTGGTGCCGCCGCCAATGTCCACCACCATCGAGCCGCAGGGCTCTGTGACGGGCAAGCCCGCACCAATGGCAGCAGCCATCGGTTCTTCGATCAAGTACACCTCCGAAGCGCCTGCCCCCAAGGTCGACTCACGAATGGCGCGGCGCTCGACTTGGGTGGAGCCACAAGGCACACAAATCACAATGCGTGGACTGGGCTTGAAAAACATTTGCGGATGCGCCAGTTTGATGAAGTGCTTGAGCATCACCTCGGTCACGGTGAAGTCGGCAATCACGCCATCTTTCATCGGACGAATGGCTTCAATGCCTGCGGGCACACGGCCCAGCATGGCCTTGGCTTCATTGCCAACCGCCAAAACAGAAGTTTTGCCGTGCATCTTGCTGTCTTTTTTGATCACAACCACCGAAGGTTCGTCGAGCACGATGCCGTGTTCTTTGGTGTAAATCAGCGTATTGGCTGTCCCCAGATCAATCGCAATATCGGTGGAAAAAAACTTCGTCAATGTAGAAAACAAAATAACCTCGCGTAAAGCAGTCGTCGCGCGAAATTATCGAGACCGCGGACAACCGCGTCCATACGCTTGCAGGTGTATTAACCCTTGCCATTGAATAAAAAAGGATCAATAAAAAAGGCGCCATCAAGACGCCTTTGAAAATATTTTTTTACTTTTAAGCTTTGACAGCTCTGAAACCAGAATACATACGTGAAGCAGGTCGACTGCGTTGCTCAGCCTCTTGGGCGAGCTGGGCACGGATACGGTCAAACGTGGCCTTGATGCCAGTCTTCTCTGAAGACACGATTTTGAAGCGACGCTCCACGGCCATATCTGGCGATTCGATCTGAACAACTGATTTATCCAATTTAGGCTCCTGAGAACTTAGTGAAGAATCAACGCATCAGACTTCAGTTCGGTGGACACATTTTTGAAAAAATCGTGTCTCAAAGTGAGGCTAAAACAATAAGTGATTGATTTATATACATTAATTATTTTAGAAATAGGCGGATTCAAGGACGAAGTGCAACACGCTTTAACGAGGCATGGAATACCTCGTGAGGTGTCTTGAATCCTAGTCGCTTTCTGGGGCGGTGATTCAATCGGTTTTCAATCATAGTCAATTCCTCATCCGTCACGGTTT
>NZ_JAVKLW010000021.1:0-6296 GCF_031538885.1 Limnohabitans sp. | reverse complement strand
TTTGGTATCGTTCTTCTCGGCTGAGGTGCTTGTACATTGGGCAACTTCGACTTGGCGGTTAAAGCGGCCATGATGCTCTCGCATCCTCAGCCACCTATAACCAGTTCATCTTTGTTGCACTTCGTCCTTGAATCCGCCGCTCAATTAAGGCTTGAGCAAAGCCAACAAGTCTTTCAAGTTAGGCGCTTTCCCTAGGGCCCAGCAGGCCCTGATGATTTGCTGGCTGCGACCCGCGCCCAAGATGGGGTCTGCCAAATCGTGGAACTTGCGCTCCAACATGGCGTCGGTCATGGGGCGTTGCAATGAACCAATAGCGTACTCCACATGCACGTCCACCGTACGACCGTCTTTGAGGTGGGCCGTCACATACACATTTTCTTCGCGCACCGAGGGGGGCGACGACGGCGTTGATTTTGTCGCGCAAGGCCACCACATCGTCGCGGCGCACGATGTGGTCAGAGAACTCTTCCTCACCCGCACGGCCAAAGATCAGACCCACCGCACAGCCGTGGTACACGCTGAACTTGCCTTGCAGGCCGTCTTGCGGCATTTTTTTGCCTGTTAGTTCTAGCACCAACGGGTGCACACGCAGGTCAATGCGGGTCACGTCCTCGGGCGTCACACCTTGTGCGCGGAGTTGGGTGCAGGCGTCGATGCTGGGGTGAATCACGATGCCGCAGGCGAAGGGCTTGAAGTCTTTGATGGGATCGTACGACAGCTTTCGGGTCGCGGGCGACGTGCCGTGTGTCGCCACATAGCCTCGCATTAGGGTGTAGCCATCGGGTGCAGCGCGGGCGGTGGTTTGCGCGGCGATCACACCGCCGCCGCTTTGGTTATTCACCACCACGCTTTGGCCTAGAGCACCTTGCTGAAGCGTTCGCAAACGGTGCGGCCAATCATGTCAGAGCCACCGCCTG
Source organism: Limnohabitans sp. (assembly GCF_031538885.1). Lineage (GTDB taxonomy): Bacteria > Pseudomonadota > Gammaproteobacteria > Burkholderiales > Burkholderiaceae_C > Limnohabitans. Next base: position 5,379 of record NZ_JAVKLW010000021.1, on the reverse strand, counting down.
CCGCCACAGCCACGATGTAGCGAATGGGTTTGTTGGGAAACGGTGCCTGCGCCTGAACCGCTTCGGGTAAACCGAGTAGCCAAGGCGCGGCTTGCAAAAGGGTGCGGCGCTTCATGGGGTTTCCAAGAGGGGATTCATTTTCATCGTATGCGATCGGGCAGGGCACCGGTGTCGTCAACAGTCCACGAGGTGACAGCGTGTCTAAAATACGACGCTTATTCAAAGGTTGAACGATGAGCATCAAGAGCGACAAATGGATCCGCCGCATGGCCCAAGAGCACGGCATGATCGAACCCTTCGAGCCAGGCCAAATTCGCCAAAACGCAGCGGGTGAAAAGATCGTCAGCTACGGCACCAGCAGCTATGGCTACGACATCCGTTGTGCGCCTGAGTTCAAGGTGTTCACCAACATCTACAGCACCGTGGTGGACCCAAAGAACTTTGATCCCAAGAGCTTTGTGGACATCGAGTCTGACGTCTGCATCATCCCGCCCAACAGCTTTGCTTTGGCCCGCACCATGGAGTACTTCCGTATCCCCCGCAATGTGTTGACCGTGTGTTTGGGCAAGAGCACTTATGCACGCTGCGGCATCATCGTGAACGTCACCCCGTTTGAGCCCGAGTGGGAAGGTTATGTAACCTTGGAGTTCTCCAACACCACGCCGCTGCCCGCCAAGATTTACGCAGGCGAGGGCTGTGCCCAAGTGTTGTTCTTTGAGAGCGACAAAGACGACGTCTGCGAAACCAGCTACAAAGACCGTGGCGGCAAGTACCAAGGCCAAGTGGGCGTCACGCTGCCCAAGACCTGAGCTTGATTTGAGGCCTGTTTTGGCCATGACCGCCCACAATGCGACAATAGGCTCCAGACATGACGACCTCTTTTTCCAATTTGCAGCTGGCCCCCGCGCTGGCACGTGCCGTAGCCGAAATGGGCTACGAATCCATGACCCCCATCCAAGCCCAGGCCATTCCCGTGGTTCTGACCGGCCAAGACGTGATGGGCGCCGCGCAAACCGGCACCGGCAAAACCGCAGCGTTCTCGTTGCCACTGCTGCAACGTTTGCTCAAACACGAGAACAGCTCCACCTCGCCCGCCCGTCATCCCGTGCGCGCACTGGTGCTGTTGCCCACCCGCGAGCTGGCCGACCAAGTGGCCCAGCAAATCAAACAATACGCTGTGCACACCCACCTGCGCAGTGCCGTGGTGTTTGGCGGCATGGACATGAAGCCCCAAACCCTTGAGCTGAAAAAAGGCGTCGAAGTTTTGGTGGCCACACCTGGCCGTTTGCTCGACCACATTGAAGCCAAGAACGTGGTGTTGAACCAAGTGGAATATGTGGTGCTCGACGAAGCCGACCGCATGTTGGACATTGGCTTCTTGCCAGATCTGCAACGCATCTTGAGCCACTTGCCCAAGCAGCGCACCACGCTGTTGTTCTCGGCCACCTTCTCGACCGAAATTAAACGCTTGGCTGGCAGCTATTTGCAAAACCCCGTCACCATTGAAGTGGCCCGCCCCAACGAAACAGCCGCCACCATCACGCAACAGTTCTTTAGCGTGAGCGTGGACGACAAGTACAACGTCTTGCGTCACCTCATCAAAGCCAACGGCATGAAGCAAGCCTTTGTGTTTTGCAACAGCAAACTTGGCTGCGCACGCTTGGCCCGCTCGTTGGAGCGCGATGGTTTTCGCACCAGCGCCCTGCACGGCGACAAGAGCCAAGACGAACGCCTGAAAGCCCTTGAAGGTTTCAAGCAAGGCGAGGTGGATTTGTTGGTCTGTACCGATGTGGCCGCTCGCGGCTTGGACATCAAAGACGTGCCAGCGGTGTTTAACTTTGACATCCCCTTCAACGCCGAAGACTATGTGCACCGCATTGGTCGCACAGGCCGCGCCGGTGCTTTGGGTCACGCCATCAGCTTTGTGTCGGGCAGCGACCAACGCTTGGTGGGTGACATTGAGAAATTGCTCAAAACCAAAATCACTTTAGAACACGTGACCGTTGAGCAAGACCGCTCGCGTGAGCGTCGTGAGCCGCGCGGTGATTCGCGTGAGTCTCGCGGTGAGCGTTCCGAGTCTTCGAGCCGTCCACGCGAAGGCTTCGCCCCGCGTGATTCGCGCCCGCGCGAACAAGACAGCCGCCGCAGCCGTGAAGTGGGCTACGTACCCGCACCACGCATCAAGAACGACCCGTTCTTTGACAAACCCTACGAAGCGCCAGTGCGCAGCGCCGAAGCTGCTGCACCTGCCGCACCCGACCCACTGCGCAAGTCGGCCAACATCAAGCCCAAGCGAGTGATGGCGGCTTTGTTCAAGTCGACTACTTATGGACTCGACCCTATGAAGTCTTGAACTCGCCTTCAAAGTAATTGCCCTCATGTTCTGACTATGAGGCAAAGAAGACGCAACAAGGCTTAGGTTGGTGAGAGCCGAGGGCAAGCTAGGGTTGTTTTACTTGTCCAGTTACAGCCCCGTCAGTCCTGAGATCGCTGCTTTCTCTATGCGGCTTAAAACTTCACAGGCAATAGATAAAAACCCGAATCCGTGTCATAATTGCAGGCTTCGTTACAAACACGTAGCGAATTTGTACATCTCCCTTCATTCACCGGGCTCGCGAAATGAGTCCCAAGCACTGAATAAACCCCTAGCGGGTCAGAGCAGGTTCCGTTTGATGGTTGATGTTTTTTAACCTAGAACGGAGCAGTCGCACAACTTGCGGCGCTCACGTGCGAGAAAAAATCATGACTGACACTTTAAATGTGACAGGCGAATTTGCGCCTGTCGAAACTATGGCTATGAACGCTCAAGACGCCGTTGCTACTGAGGGCGTTGACGTGCCTGAAGTTGCACAAGCAGACGTGCCCAATGGCTTCGTCGAACTCGGCTTGGCACCTGAATTGGTTCAAGCGGTGGCTGACTTGGGTTACACCCAACCCACCACGGTTCAACTCAAAACCATTCCTTTGGCTTTACCTTTGCCTTCGGCCAACGCAGATGCAAAAGCAGGCTTCATCGACTTGATGGTGTCTAGCCAAACGGGTAGCGGCAAAACAGCTGCGTTTTTGTTACCTGTGTTGCACACCTTGATTCAACAACAAGCCCAAGCCGAAGCGGGTGACAAAGCTGCTTGGGACAAACTGGTAGCCGACGCCGCGGCCAATGGCGAAGAGCCACCCAAGCGCGCCAAGCGCAAAGACCCGACCAACACACGCAATTTCAAAGCCCCAACCCCTGGTGCGTTGATCGTTTGCCCAACCCGCGAATTGGCACAACAAGTGGCGCACGACGCCATCGATTTGGTCAAGCACTGCCGTGGTTTGCGCGTGGCCAACGTGGTGGGCGGCATGCCTTACCAGTTGCAAATCGCCAAACTGCAAAACGCTGATTTGGTGGTGGCCACACCTGGGCGTTTGCTCGACCTGCAACGCTCCATGCAAATCAAGTTGGACAAAGTGCAATTCTTGGTGGTGGATGAAGCCGATCGCATGCTCGATTTGGGCTTTGCCGATGACTTGGCTGAAATCAACCAACTCACCATCGACCGCAAACAAACCATGATGTTCAGCGCCACGTTTGCGCCGCGCATTCAACAGTTGGCCACACGCGTGATGCGTCAACCCCAACGTGTGCAAATTGACTCACCTCAAGAAAAACACAGCAACATTCGTCAAGTGCTGCATTGGGCGGACAACGCACAGCACAAGCGTCGTTTGTTGGACCATCTCTTGCGCGACACCACTATCAACCAAGCCATCATCTTCGCCAGCACCCAAATCGAGTGCGACGGCTTGGCCAATGACTTACAGCAAGAAGGCTTCTCCGCTGTGGCATTGCACGGTGCGTTGAGCCAAGGCTTGCGCAACCGTCGCTTGATGGCTTTGCGTCAAGGCCAAGTGCAGTTCTTGGTTGCCACCGATGTGGCCGCGCGCGGCATTGACGTGCCGACCATTACCCACGTGTTCAACTTCGGCTTGCCTATGAAGTCTGAGGATTACACCCACCGCATTGGTCGTACAGGTCGCGCAGGGCGTGACGGTTTGGCCGTGACCTTGGCCGAGTTCCGCGACAAGCGCAAGATTTTCGACATCGAAGCCTACACACGCCAACAGTTCACGGCTGAAGTGATTCCTGGCATGGAGCCTACCCAACGCCTCGAACAACGTGGCGGTGGCGGCCGTGACTATGACCGCAAAGGTGGCGGCAAGTTTGGTGGCGGTGGTGGCCGTGGCGGCTTCGGCGGCGGCAACAAGTTTGGCGGTGGTGGTGGTCGCTTTGAAGGTAATGGCCAAGGCCGCTTCGAGCCACGCTCGGAAGGTCGTTTTGAAGGTCGTCAAGACAACAACCGTTTTGAAGCACCTCGTGGCAACAGCTTCGAGCCACGTCAAGGCGCACCGCGCGGCAACTTCGGTGCCCCACGCGCTCCGTTTGAGGCTGGCCGCACACCGTTTGACAAGCCTGCCCGCCCTGCGGTTGGCGGTAAGTCGTTTGGTGGTGGTTTTGATGCCAAAAAACGCGCCCCTAAGCCACGCTCACCACGTTAATTAGCCTACGCTAAACGTATTCAGCCACCGCGTTGCACCTTGTGTGCAGCTGCGGTGGCTGAATTGTTTGTGGGCTTTGGTTAGGGCGTGAGCGTTTGAGACACAAAGTCCAAACGGTCTTGACCCCAGAACATCTCGCCGTCTATCACGTAACTGGGTGCGCCAAATACTTGGGCGTCAATGGCGCTTTGGGTGTAGCTGTCATAGCGGGCTTGTGTTTCTGGTGTGCTAGATAACGCTAGGCACGTTGCATCCAGCTGGTGTTCGTTGAGCAATGTCGCCAATGTGGCGGCATCTGCAATGTCGCGCTCTTCATGCCACACCGCGGACAGTACAGCACCTGTGATGGTCAAAGCCGGATCCGTGCCATAGTGCATGTCCACTGCGATGATCAGCTTGGCCGCAGCGTCGCACGCTACAGGAAAAAATTTGGGGTGAAGGTTCAGAGGTAAGTCGAGACCCTTGCTGAAGCGTGTCAATTCCACTAATCGATACGCTTGGCGTTGTGGCGCACGTTTACCCAGAGGTAAACCACCTGAGATGGGAAATACTTTGCTCAAGTCCATAGGCATCACACGCACCTTAGCGCCTGCTAATTTAGCGATTTTTAAAAAACGGTCATGCCCTAAATACGTCCAAGGACTTTGTGGGGCGAAGTAGTAATCGACCATTTTTGACATAGATTTCTCCTGTTGAAAATTGGCGGATTCAAGGACGAAGTGCAACAAAGATGAACTGGTTATAGGTGGCTGAGGATGCGAGAGCATCATGGCCGCTTTAACCGCCAAGTCGAAGTTGCCCAATGTACAAGCACCTCAGCCGAGAAGAACGATACCA
>NZ_JAVKLW010000020.1:0-15705 GCF_031538885.1 Limnohabitans sp. | reverse complement strand
TTCAACGGCCTACTGCGCCAATACATCCCAAAGAAGCGCCGCATGGAAACCGTGACGGATGAGGAATTGACTATGATTGAAAACCGATTGAATCACCGCCCCAGAAAGCGACTAGGATTCAAGACACCTCACGAGGTATTTCATGCCTCGTTAAAGCGTGTTGCACTTCGTCCTTGAATCCGCCCTTTTTAAAAACGCATAATTAGTAAAACTATCTGCGTAAAAATGAAGATATTTATTCGAATTAAAGAATTCAATTCATCTCGAGTTCTACAAGAGGTTGATATCACCCAAGCCAAGAAATTGGCCTATCGACCTGTTTCTGGTTATGCACAAGAAATCATTGATGCAAGCACTGGAAAAGCACCGGCCAGGATGGTGGTCTATCGAAAAAGCTTAGATTTAATAGCACGTGTCGATGGCGTAGCCACCGTGGAGTTCACGGGCTTTTACGACCCTTCCCAGTGTGACGATACATGCCGCTTTGACATTCAGACTGATATCTCGCCAACAGAGGTTGCTCCAAGCAATGCGTCTAGTCCTACGCATCAGATTGTTCCCAGCATGTCTTCGTCAGAGTGGCCTTCAAACTTTGACGGTACACCACCAGATATCGTTGCCAATCAAGCCATGGTGTGGCACGGCGCCTTGGCCGATATCCACGCCATCGATTGGTCTGCTGTGCTCAACAGTGGGTGGACGACTTCATCGGGGCTTGCAGTTCTTGCGATAGGTATGAACTCTTCAAGCGCATCGCTGGCCAGCGCACCGCCAGCGCTGAGCGCAAAAATCACAAGCAACAAGGCCGCTGGTGTGACCGCGACAGGAGAGGTGCTGTACACCATTCAATTCAACTACTCTTTGGACATCCAAGGGTTGAGTTGGGATGACATCAAAGTCACAGGAGGAACCTCAACTCTGAAAAACTTGGTGCGACTGAGTGACACGACTTACACACTGCTCGTCACACCAACTGCCCAAACGAATGCGGGTGAGCTGACGGTTGAGGTAACGCCTGGCAAGATTCAAGACATCTCGGGTGCTTTTACGCTCAAACAACCGCAAATTTCAACGATTCAGCCTTTTGACACAGCGGCCCCTGTGCTCACCATCACCAACGCTGATTCTGTGGGGGCTATAGCGCGTGCGGGCGATTTGACGTATCAGTTCAATTTCAATGAGCCTACCTATTTGTTGATTGACAATATTAATGTGACAGGTGCTACGAGAGGCACATTTACAAAAAAAGATGCCAGTCGCTACACCTTGCAAGTCCACTTGACAGATGGTGTGCAAGCTGGAGAGGTGCAGGGCAGTGTCAACACCAATGGGGTGACAGACCTCTTTGGCAATGCACGTGTTGGAACAGTGAGCTCATCGCGACAAGCGTATGACAGCTTGGCCCCCACCGTGACAAGCATTACCAGTAATAAAAGTAGCTTGGGGGCGGGTGATGCCGCTACGCTGTTCTTCCAGTTCAGCGAACCTGTACAGAACCTAAAGTTGAGCGACATTGATTTGCCTGCGGATACGTTGAATTTTTTAGCGCCGACCAATGCAGACCATAGCGCATGGCAGGTGACTTACACCCCGAAGAGTAGTGTGGACGCGCTGACAGTTCGCTTGAAAGAGACCGTCCTAGACTTGGCGGGCAATACCTTGAGTACTACCTTGAGCAATAACGCTAACTTAACGGTGGACACCAACCCTCCGACGGTCACGATTCAAAGCAACCAAGTTGACCAAACAGCTGCGGGCAATGTGCTCTACACCTTCGCCTTTAATAAAGATGTCGGAGATAGCTTTTCAGCGACGGATGTGAATGTGAGCAATGGCTCCAAACAAAGTCACACATTCAAACGATTGGACGCGACACACTACACGATCTTGGTCACGCCGCCCTCGAACAACCAAGGTGCAATGGCTGTCTCTGTCGCAGAGCATATGTTTCAGGATTTGGTGGGTAATGGGAACACGCAGTCATTTGCAGCGACTTCCCAAAGTTTTGATACCCGATCGCCCACCGTCACTGTGACTGCGAGCAACACACTGCTTGCCGAGGGTGCATCGACATTGCTGACCTTCCATTTCAACAAAGCCATTTATGCGTTTCCCTCGAACTGGGTTACTGCTTCAGATGGCACAACATTGATACCCAGTCCAACGGATGACGCCACAATTTGGACAGCGCGTTACTCACCACCTGCGGGTAAGTCATCACAAAATGTCACCGTCTCTATAGATCAAAGTCAATTCCATGATGCGGGAAACATGACATTGAGCCCTTCTGGCAACGCATCTCCGCCTCTTACCGTCGATACACAGCCCCCCACCACCGCAGCGGTGAAGGTGCAGGGGTGGATGGCTAGCGGTTCCCTTGCTACGACAGACCCGATCGACACGGGTGGCACGTTGTCCATCACACTCACGGTGAGCGAGCCACTGGTGCAAGCGGGCAGTGGTTCGCCTGAGTTGCTCGTATCCATCGGCGGGAAGGCTCGCACTTTCATACTCGATGCTGGGCAATCAAAGGATAAAACGCTGGTGTTTAAACACACCGTTGTTGACAATGATGCGGGCGTGGTCAATTTATCTGGCGCACAGATGTCGCTCAACGGGCTGACATTCAAAGATGCAGCTGGCAATTTATTGAATGTTCAGTTACCTGATGGCGCTACAGAGCTTGTGCGTGTTGTAAATGACCGCCCCCAACTGACTTGGAGCGAAGCAAGCTGGCAGTGGCGAGAGGGGAGTGGCCCGCAAACCATCACAACTGGAACCATCAAGATTCAAGATGTAGACAGCACAGGCTTTGTATCCGCCAAAGTCGAAATCACGGCAGGGGGGCAGCCCAAAGATGAACTAACCCTTGCCGCAGGTACCGCTGGCATAGGCAACATCAAGGGAGATTTTGGGAACGGTGTTTTACAACTCAGCTCAGCCAATGGCAGTGCGAACGCTGCGCACTGGGAGGCTGCACTTCATGCCATTACTTTTAGCAACAGCAGCAGTACGCCAGGCAGCACACGGACATTGAGCTACACCATCAATGACGGCGTGAGCGACAGTGCTGTAGCAGCGGTGCAGATGGCTGTCACAGATGTCAATCAAGCGCCCGTGCTCACGCTTGCTTCTTCTGCCTTGATGTACACCGAGCGCAGCCGCGTCAGCATTGACAGTGGCCTCAGTGTGAGAGACAGCGACGGTTTGACGCTGAAAACTGTCACGTTTCAAATCGCCAACGTTTTGGATGCTGGCGCGGAGTCGTTGTCGTTCACACCCAGTGCTGCCTCGGACGACACAAATACGGGTGACATTCAAGCCACAGTGACCGGAAATGCATTGACGTTGACATCCTCTAGCTCCTTGGACTCACTTGCCCAATGGCAAGCAGCCTTGCGGGCGGTGGTGTACACCAACACGAGCCACACTTCCACGACATCAGACGACAGCACCACAGACCGCGTCATTCAAATCACCGTCGATGACGGTGCCAATAACAACGCCACAACGCAAAAAACGCGCGCCATTCACATCAGCGCCGTCAATGAGGCCCCTGTTGTAACGCTTGATGCTTCTGCTTCTGCGCTGTCGTATATCGAAAATGATTCACCGAAACTTGGTTTCAGCGGGCCCTTAGTCACTGACCTCGATAGCACCACATTGGCAAGTGCTGTCATAAAAATTACCAATGGTTATCAAGATGGGGCGGACGCCTTGAATTGGTCTGCTGGCGCTGAGATTGGCGACATCACGGTGGTTTCAAACACGAATGGCACACTTCGTTTAACAGCGAATACCGCCACAGTGGCCCAGTGGCAGAGCGCTTTACGAACCATCACCTATGTCAACACCAGTGATTCGCCAACAGCAGATGACAGGGTCTTGACGCTCACGGTAAACGATGGCGCAGGCGGTAGCGCGACAGTCACATCAACCATTGCGGTGCATCCTGTCAATGACCCGCCTGTCATGGCCAGCAGTGTCACGATTGGCAACTTTTTGGAGAACACAAGCTATGTGCTGCGTGTAGGTGACTTTGGTTCTTACAGCGATGTCGACGGCCCCTCTTTGTGGACACAGTTGAAGATTGCCACTCTGCCAACCAAAGGTCAGCTAGAACATCAAAACAGCGACAACACATGGAGCCCCTTGAGTGGTGGTGATGTATTTGCATACGCTGATATCCAAGGCAGCAAGCTACGCTACGTCCCCGCAGCAAGAGACAACCATCTTGCATTAGCCAAACCAAGCTTTGGCATTGAAACGATGGATGACCAAGGTGCCTCTAGCAATCCCTGCACAGTCACTTTTGATGTCACACCTGTTCCCAACATCCTCAGTGCGAACATTGATGGGCTGCGTTCAGGAGGTGCAGTCACCAACTCAAACCTCAAGGCAGGCGATGTGATTCGCGTCACTTTGACGACGGACCAAGCTGTTGATCTCAGTGGAACTAGCAGCACCGAGGCCAGCCTTCGTTTGCAACTTGACAGTGGCAGAGTCTCTGCAAAACTCAATCCAACGCTGTCTGCTTCTACGGGGCGCTTGGTGTTCGACTACACGGTGGCAGACAGTGATGGTGGGCATGTCACGTGGTCAAACGGGACGACGCTCGATCTGGGTTCGCGGCAAATCATGGGCGGTGACGGTGGGCAGACATTGCTCACGGCACTGCCTAACGCTGCCTCTAATGCTTGGGTGGTTGACACGACGCCACCGAGCATTCAATCGATGACGCTGCAAGGGTTTATGAAAGATGCACTCATCCCTGCGGCTGATACGGCTGTGATTGATACAGGAGGGGTGTTCCAATTGCACTTGAGACCGACCGAGTCGCTGCAACGCAGTTTGGGAACGCCAGAAATTACAGCACGCCTAGGTCTTGCAAGCGTGAAGTTTGTTTATGTCTACAGCAAATCGTCAGATAACGACTTGGTGTTTGAGTACCAAGTTGCTGCCAGTGATGCAGGGCAACTAGATTTGTCGAACGCGACAATGGCATTCAAAACCTGGCGTGCGACGGACCTTGCTGGCAATGAGTTAACGACAAGCTTGCCAACCCTGTCTACCAGCTTGCGTGCGTTCAACGATCCACCTGTTCTCAGCCCTAACGACACGACCAATGGCATGACCATGTCATGGACGGAGGGAGATGGTTTGCAGCCGATCAGCACCGCTTGGCACGCCACCGATGCGGACAGTGCAGGCCTAGTCAAGGCCAGCATCACGTTCATCTCAGGCTATCAGGCTGATGGCGATAAGCTGAATTTGACAGTTGACCCCAATACGATGGGCAACATCCAGGCAGACTGGCAAAGTGCCACGGGCACACTGATTTTGCGTTCCCCCGGTGGTTCGGCCACCCCTGCTGAGTGGCAAGCTGCTTTGGATGCTGTGAAGTACAACAACACCAGCACAACACCTGGTCAGACATCGCGTGTGTTGACTTACGTCATCAACGATGGTTCGAGCGACAGCGTTGTTCAAGCCGTGACAATCAACGTCACCGATGTCAACACGCCACCTGAGTTGGGATTGAGCAGCGGTCTATTGAGTTATACCGAGCGCGGCGCACCTGTGCCCATTGATAACGGCTTGTCTGTGAGTGACATAGACAGCACCACACTGCATAGCGCGACCGTGACGATTGACAATGTGCAGGACCCAGACCTTGAGAGGCTGATTTTTTCTGTCAGCAATAGCACGGGGAATATTCAGGCAACACAACAAGCCTCTGGCAGTGACAAGTCCATCTTGACCTTGAGTTCAACGGGAGGCGCGGCCACCATGAGCCAATGGCAAGCGGCCTTGCGCGCTGTGAGCTATCAAGACAGCAGTCACAACCCCAACACGTTGGTCAAGCGAAATGTGATCGTTACTGTGGATGATGGTGCAAGCGCTCATGCGACCAGCATGCAGACACGCCAAATTCAAATCACCACCGTCAACGACGCTCCTGCGCTTGCTGGCACTGCAAGCAATGCGCTTCAATTCACAGAAGGCGATAGCGCACTGACTGCTGCCGCTAACATGACCGTCAACGACGCGGATAACCTGACCCTGTCTAAAGCCACCATCCACATCAGTGACAACTACCAGTCTGGCGCAGACATACTGGCCCTGCCTACTGGCTTGGACGCCGCTATTGGCAACATCTCCGCCACATGGGCGAGTGGCACAGGCGCACTGGAGCTGACCTCCAGCGGCAACGCTGCGACGCTGGCACAGTGGCAAGCCGCACTACAGGCGGTCACCTTTACCAACACCAGTCAGAAGCCCACGGGTGGAAACCGTACCCTGACGTTCACCATCAACGATGGCAGCCTTGACAGCAACACGGTGACGCAGCAAGTCAATGTCACGCCTGTCAACGATGCGCCCACCATCACTGCTTTACCTGCGCTAGGTGGCATCTTAGAAAGCGCTTCTGCACGTGTATTGACGGTTGCCGATTTCGGTACGTACAACGATGTGGATGGAGCCGGCACATGGGATCGCGTCAAGGTCACCAGTTTGCCAAGCGTCAGCGCAGGGGGGGGTAGTGGGAGCAGTGGTGCGGGCACATTGCAGCGTCGGGTTGTTGGGGTGTGGGGGGACGTGATTGCCAGTGCGGACAGCACGAACAATGTGCTGACACAGGCGGAAGTTCAAAATGGTGACTTGCGTTATGTGCCCAGCCTAGGCGTGAACCACATCACTGCATCCCCGAGCTTTCAATTCAAAGTGTCAGACGGGCAGGGCGCGACTGGTGGGGACTACAGCAGCGACTACACAGCCACCTTGGACATCACCCCTGTACCCAATATCACCTCGGCCACACTGCAAGGCTTGCGTAGCAGTACGGTTGTCACGGCGCTCAAGACCAGCGACATCTTGCGCGTCACGTTGACGCTAGACCAAGCTGTGTACGCGGGGACGGATGCCACGGCCGAGGCCTATGTGCCCATTCAACTTGCCACTGGCAACACACCTGTTCGCGCGGCATTCAATTCAAGTCTTAGCTCAGGAGCGACACTCGTCTTTGACTACGCTGTACAGGCTGGGGACGACACCACGCAGGTGTCGTTGAGCAGTGGCACACAAGTGGCATTGGGTTCACGCGCCATTGCGGGTGCAGACGGTGGACAAGCTATGACGGTGGATGTACCTGTTGTGACGAACAGCAGCTTGCAGATAGACACCCATTCGCCTTCGGTTTCCATCGCATCCAGCCTAGCCAGTGGCAGCAAAACCAACAGCGCTATCACCTACACCTTTAACTTGTCAGAAGCCCCTGCCGCAGGGGCTTGGACGGCGGGTGATGTGGTGGCGAGCTATGTTCCTGCAAGCGGTGGTATGTCTACGTCATTGCCAACAAGCAGTCTGACGCTGACGGATATTTCTTCGCCCAGTGCTCCACACAGCTACAGCCTCACCATCACCCCACCTAGCGGGGTCACGGGCACGTTGACCGTGTCGGTGAATGCTGGCGTCCTCACCGATGCCGCAGGCAACGAGAACACCGCGGCAACATCTGTCAGCAATCTGTTTGATACACAGCCGCCTGTTGTGAGTGGGGTGAGTATGGGGTCGTATGCAAGCAATGGAACGACAGGAGTCTCTACAAGCTTGATGGGTGGATTATCTGCAGGTCGAAAAATCATTGTGGATGTGACGATGGACGAGCCCGTGACGGTCACGGGCGGTACGCCTTACTATTTGCTGAACATTGGTGGTGCGCGATTGAAAGCAATTTATGACGCAAGCATCAGCACCTCGACCAAGCTGCGGTTTGTCCACACGGTAGGCTATGGTGAATACGACACGGATGGCAGTGTAGGGGCGGTAGATTCTGCCGCGCTGCATTTGAATGGCGCCACTCTAGTGGATGCGGTGGGCAATGCGATTGCGGCGAGCACAGGTGCGGTCGCCACCGTCACCCCAGCCTCTAATACCATCTATGTCAATAGCATCAATGGAACACCTAGCGCAGACACTTTTGACCTCTACAACACGGGATTTTTATTGTCTGGCAATGGCGGTGCAGACGTATTCAAGTACCACGCTTCCACGGGGGTGACGGATAGCATTCAAGACTTCACCCTTGGACTACCTGGGTCAACGTCTGATGCAGGAACCATCGACCTCTCGGCGCTACTGCCAAGTGGTGCCACGACCATCACCTACGCCAGCTACCTCAAGCTGGTTGAAATCACCCCTACAGGTGGTGGCGCACATTACGCAGAGTTGCAAGTCTTTCAAGGTGGCGATGCAAGTACCAGTTCAACCCCAAGCTTGAAGGTGGACTTGCTGGGTGTCACCCCCTCAGGCACTTACGCTGATTTGCTCGCAACACTGGTGCAGACCAACCACCAAATTATTTTGTAACCCCAGCAAGCCACCTGTCCAAAAACAGGTGGCCGCTGTCCCAGCTTTTATCAGCGCAGGTCGTCTGCCAGCAGCTTCAAGATGCGTTGGGTGATGGGTGTGTTCTCTGTCGCGCCCGCCGTGTTTTGCACCGTGACTTCAGAGGTCTTGCCATCTATCTGACGCACAGCGATGCGGTATTTGACGGGGCCTGTGTCAGGCGTTGAGTTGCTGAACATCTTGCTGAAGAAGCCTTTTTCTTCTTTGCTGGCGCTGTCCACATAGCGCACGAAGTACACGCCTTGCGCACGGTCACGGTCTTCCACGGTGAAGCCTGTGCGGTCCAGACTCAAGCCCACGCGTCGCCATGCCACATCAAATGAATCGGGGATGCTCAGTAGCGTGGCCTCTCCTTTGGTAACCAAGTTTGTTTTGGGGGGCACAAGCTCTGTCGGCGATGCGGCCACCGTTGCTGTTTGCGCAGAGACGCCTAACTTCACCATCAACCGGCTCAAGAACTCGGCTTCTAACTCGGGGTCGCTGGGGCGCGGTGTCCAGATGGTGCTGGTTTTGGTTTGGTCTTTGTATTCCTCGCTCATGCCACGATGGGTCACGAAGATGTCAACGCCACCTGTGTTGTTGCGCTCGATGCGTGTTCGGAACTTGTCACGTTCGCCCGATGAGTACAAACCATCGAGCACCTTGCCCAGTGTGCGGCGGAGGAAGTCTTGTGGAATTTTGGCTCGGTTTTCAGCCCACTCGGTTTCGAGTAAACCAAGTTGCTGCTGTTCCACCACGTATTCGAAGCCGTTGTCTTTCCAGAACGCTTGCACGAGGGGCCACACCACATCGGCAGAGCGGTCCACCACCAGCCAGCGTTGTTTGCCATCACGCTCGATACGCACATCGTTCACTTGTTTGGCGGCTGTTGCCGTCGTTGGTACTGCTGTGCGAACGCCCATGTTGCTGGCGCTGACAGGTCCACCAGGTACTGCATAGCGTGTGTCGCGGGTCAGTTGAGTCAGGTCTGGTGGAATGTCCAGCGGCACGACTTTGGTACCACCTTCTGTTTTGTAGTTGACCTTGTCGCTGTCCATGATGGAACTACAGCCGCTGAGTAACAACAAGGTGGTCAGCACAACAGCCGTGCGATTGGAGACAAAAGAAATTTTCACAGCCAAGGCCTTTTTAAACAATCAGATCAAACCGGCAGCGCGCAACGCGCTTTCCACCACGGGCTCGTTGGCAGGGGTGAGTTCGGTCATGGGCAAGCGCAAAGTGGGGCCGGCGAGGCCCATGCGGTGCATGGCCCACTTTACGGAAATCGGGTTGGCTTCCACAAACAAGTGTTTGTGAACAGGCATCAATTTGAATTGAATTTCCATCGCGCGTTTGACATCACCGGCCATCGCGGCCATGCAAAGCTCATGCATCAAACGAGGTGCCACGTTGGCAGTCACGCTGATATTGCCTTGGCCACCGCACAGCATCAAAGCCACGGCGGTGGGGTCATCTCCCGAGTACACCGCAAAGCCTTTTGGCACATCACGGATCAACCATTGGGCGCGTTCGATGTTGCCCGTGGCTTCTTTGATGCCCACGATGCCCGGCACTTGGGTCAAGCGCAGCACGGTATCGTGCGCCATATCGACGACGGAGCGGCCAGGCACGTTGTACAAGACCACGGGCAAGTCCACTGCTTCAGCAATGGCTTTGAAGTGCAGGTACTGACCTTCTTGCGTAGGCTTGTTGTAGTAGGGAACGACTTGCAGCTGGCAATAGGCGCCAACTTTTTTGGCGAACTTGGCTAGCTCAATCGCTTCGGCGGTTGAGTTGGCACCGCAACCCGCCATGATGGGCACATGGCGCTCGGTGTGTTGGGCCGCTTGCTCGACCGAGACGCGAATGATTTCGCAGTGCTCTTGCACATTGACCGTGGGTGATTCGCCGGTCGTGCCGACAACACCGATGCAATCGGTACCTTCGGCGATGTGCCAGTCGATGAGTTTGCGCAGGGCCGGGTAGTCAACGCTGCCGTCTGTGTGCATGGGGGTGGTCAAAGCCACGATGCTGCCGTTGATGGGGGTCATGTCCGTTGGTTGGTCAAGGAAAAACATTCATTCTAGCGAGTGCCAGTGACGTTTTCAGTCAGAGAGTCGGTAACGCACAGCGGTTCGTGCTTCGCTTGGCTCACGAACGGCAACGATGCGCTGCACAAAGCGTTCGGGTTGCTCGAGGAAACCTTCCTCAAATGCCACGATGCGCAAGTGTTGACAAACGCTCAGCAGCTCGGCATGGCGCAATAAAAAATCAGGACGCGAGGGCTTGCCCACGCTTTCGTTGCCTGCTGAAAAGGTCTCATACATCAGCACACCGTCGGGTGCAAGACTGTCCAAAATGCAGGGCCACAACGGGCGCCAGAGGTAGTGGGTGACGACCATGCCGCCAAAGCGACGGCCAAGCAGCGGCCAAGGACCATTCTCAATATCGGCGCACACCGCCTCACCCAAATGGGCAACGGCGGCAATCGCTTGCGGGTTGCGGTCTACGCCCATCACGGGGTGACCCAGCGCCGCGAAGTGGCGCATGTGGCGACCATGGCCACAGGCCAAGTCCAGCACGGTACAGCCCCGTGACAAAAGGTGTGACCAACGTGCCACCCAAGCACTGGTGGGTTCTTGCCCGTGAAGCTGTGCCGGCATTTCAGAAACATCCCCAAACTTGGTTGGCCAGTGTGAGTAAAAAAGTAGGTTTTAAATACAAAGACATGACGGCCAACAGCACGCTCACCACGCCCAAATACACCAAGCCAATGCAGGCTGGGCGTAAATAACGCGACAGGGGAAGTCGGTTTGTTGAGAGCATAAAAACAGGGCGCCTGAAACTTAGGCTGCTACAGCCTTGGGCGCACGCGCAATCGCGTTTTCTTTCACAGGCAAGTTCACCAACGCCGCAAACACGCCCAGTGCAATGGAGATGTACCAAACGATGTCATAGCTGCCCGTTTTGTCGTACAAGTAGCCGCCCAACCACACACCCATGAAGCTGCCAATTTGGTGGCTGAAGAACACAAACCCGCCCAGCATCGACAAATGCGCCACGCCAAAAATTTGCGCCACCACCGCATTGGTAGGGGGCACGGTGGAGAGCCACAGCAAACCCATCACGCCCGAGAAGATGTACACGCTCATCGGCGTGAGCGGGGCGAGCAAAAACAACACGATGGCGACTGAGCGCGAAAAATAAATGAACGACAAAATTTTGCGCTTAGCCATGCGCTGACCCAAGCTGCCTGCGATGTAGGTACCAAATACATTGAACAAACCAATCAACGCCAAGGCAATGCTGGCCACTTCGGGCGACAAACCGTGGTCTTTCAAGTAGCTGGGCATGTGGACGCCGATAAAGACCACTTGAAAGCCGCAGACAAAGTAGCCCGCCATCAGCAACTGAAAGCTGCGATAGGCCATGGCTTCGCGCAGCGCGTACAGGATGGACTGTTCACGATGTGGTGCTGTGCCACCACCAAACCCAGGTTCACGCAAACCATAGGCGAGGGGAATGACCAGCATCACCGACAAAGCCAACCACACCAAGGCCTCTTGCCAGCCGAAGGTGCTAATCAGGTAACCCTCGGTCGGTACCATCAAAAATTGCCCGAACGAGCCCGCCGCAGCGGCCACACCCATAGCCCACGAACGCTTGGCCGCGCTCACGTTGCGGCCAATGACGCCGTAAATCACGGCGTAGGTCGTGCCCGCTTGGGCAATGCCAATCAATACCCCCGCTGTGGCCGTGAACAGGGCTGGTGTGGACGAATAAGCCATACCCACCAAACCTAAGGCGTACAACACGGCACAAGTCACGATCACGCGAAACGCACCAAAGCGGTCCGCCAACATGCCTGAGAAGATGCCGGCAAAACCCCAGGTCAGGTTTTGGATCGCAATGGCCATGGCGAAGTTCTCGCGGGTCCAGTCTTGCGCTTGGGTGATGGGCTGCAGCCACAGGCCAAAGCCGTGACGAACGCCCATGGACAAGGTGACGATAGCGGCCCCGCAGGCCAGCACCTGCCACAGAGGCAGTGTTTTGTGGTGTTGATGCATACCCAGGACTTTACCCAATGTGCCAAGCATCGGTTGTCACCAGGGTTTGAGCGGGTGGCAAGCACGGATCAAATGGAGGCTGTGGTTCCATCCAGTTGTTTGTTTGAATCTGTCTACAATCCTGCCCCATGGCAACCAAGCAACCCACCACACCGCCCCAGTACTCGGAAGGCTCGATTCGCGTCCTCAAAGGCCTCGAACCCGTCAAGCAGCGCCCGGGCATGTACACCCGCACTGACAACCCGCTGCACATCATGCAAGAAGTGTTGGACAACGCGGCCGACGAAGCCTTGGCCGGGCACGGCAAGAAGATTGGCGTCACGCTGCACAGCGATGGCTCGGTCAGCATCGAAGACGATGGCCGTGGCATTCCGTTTGGCATGCACCCCGAAGAAAAAGCCCCGGTCATTGAACTGGTGTTCACCCGCTTGCATGCGGGTGGCAAGTTCGACAAAGGCTCGGGCGGCGCTTACAGCTTCTCGGGCGGTTTGCATGGCGTGGGCGTGAGCGTGACCAACGCGCTGGCCAAACGCATGGAGGCCACCTCATACCGCGAAGGCCAAGTGGCGCGATTGGTGTTCTCAGGTGGCGACGTGGTGGAGAAACTCACCATCCGTAAACAAGAAGCAGGCGAGCGCAACGTCACGGGGGAGGGCCCCCGTGACCGCAAACAAGGCACCACCGTGCGCGTGTGGCCCGATGCCAAATACTTTGAATCCTCGGCCTTGCCAATGAACGAGCTGGTGCACTTGCTGCGCAGCAAAGCTGTGCTCATGCCTGGCGTGAGCGTGACGCTGGTGAACGAAAAAACCAAAGACACCCAACACTGGCTCTACAAAGGCGGTCTGCGTGACTACCTCATGCAGACCCTGCACGGCGACCCCGTCATTCCCTTGTTTGAAGGCGAGGGCTTTGCCGACAGCAACCACGACAGCTTTGCCGAAGGCGAGGGCGCGGCATGGGCCGTGGCCTTTACTGAAGACGGCCAGCCCGTGCGCGAGAGCTATGTCAACCTCATCCCCACCAGCGCGGGCGGCACGCATGATAGCGGCTTGCGCGATGGTTTATTCAATGCGGTCAAGAGCTTTATTGAGCTGCATGCATTGTTGCCCAAGGGCGTCAAGCTCTTGCCAGAAGACGTGTTTGCCCGCGCCAGCTATGTGCTGAGCGCCAAGGTGTTGGACCCACAATTTCAAGGCCAAATCAAAGAGCGCCTCAATTCACGCGATGCGGTGCGCTTGGTGTCGAGCTATGTGCGCCCCACGATGGAGCTGTGGCTCAACCAGCACGTCGAGTACGGCAAAAAGCTGGCGGAGCTGGTCATCAGGGCTGCACAAACGCGCCAAAAAGCGGGCCAAAAAGTGGAGAAGCGCAAAGGCTCAGGCGTGGCGGTCTTGCCAGGTAAGCTAACCGATTGCGAAAGCAAAGACATTGCCCACAACGAAGTGTTCTTGGTCGAGGGCGACTCTGCGGGCGGCAGCGCCAAGATGGGGCGCAACAAAGAAAACCAAGCCATCCTGCCCTTGCGCGGCAAGGTGCTCAACACGTGGGAAGTTGAGCGCGACCGCTTGTTTGCCAACAACGAAATTCACGACATTTCGGTGGCTGTGGGCGTGGACCCACACGGGCCCAACGATTCGCCCGACATGAGTGGCCTGCGCTACGGCAAGGTGTGCATCCTGAGTGACGCGGACGTGGACGGCTCGCACATTCAAGTGCTGTTGCTCACCTTGTTCTTCCGTCACTTTCCAAAGCTCATCGAGGCAGGCCATGTGTTTGTGGCGCGCCCGCCGCTGTTCCGTGTGGATGCACCGGCGCGTGGCAAAAAGCCAGCCACCAAGGTCTATGCCTTGGACGAGGGCGAGCTCACCGCCATCCTTGACAAGCTGCGCAAAGACGGCGTGGCGGAGGGCAAATGGAGCATCAGCCGCTTCAAAGGCTTGGGCGAAATGAGCGCCGAACAACTGTGGGACACCACCTTGAACCCCGACACCCGCCGCCTCATGCCTGTGCAACTGGGCTTGCTGGACTTTGCCGCCACCGAAGGTTTGATCACCCAACTCATGGGCAAAGGCGAAGCCGCCGCACGCCGTGAGCTGATGGAACTGCATGGCGATTCGATTGAGATTGATGTGTAGGTTTGCATTGAATTCATGTTGATTCTTACCAAGTAATACAATGTGGCAGAGGTTTTTGATAAGGGGTTTCAATATGTTTTCTACATTGACTAGCAAAGGCCAAGTCACCATTCCGCAATCACTGCGCCAACAGCTGGGCCTCATGCCTGGGCAAGCGGTGGCTTTTGACCTGAGTGCCGATGCGGCTTGTATCACGATGCGTCCCGCTGCGTCAGCCAAGCAAGCGCCTGAGCAAGGTTTTGGCATGGTCAAAGTCAAAGGTGGGCATGTGCCAGCCGATTGGGACGTGGCGCGCCTACTCAAACCATGAAGCGCCGAACCGAACGACTGACGGCGTTGGATACCAACGTGCTAGCGCGTTATTACGTACAGGCTGCGCAAGCCGACACGACTACCGCTGCACAGTGTGCGCGTGCGCGTGCCTTATTGGAAAGCGGCAAGCCCTTGTTTGTGGCCACCACCGTGGTGCTTGAACTGGAGTGGGTATTGCGCGGTTTTTACAAACTCACACCCAAGACTGTGGCCACTGTTTTTTCTCACTTGTTGGCCATGCCCCATCTTCAGTTGCAAGACCGTCAAGCCCTACAAAGCGCTTGCGATGCTTTGAGCCAAGGCTTTGACTTTGCCGATGCCTTGCACCACGCCAGCAGCCGCCACTGCCAAGTTTTGGCCACTTTTGATGACAAAGGCTTTGCCGCGCGAGCAACCAAGCATGTCTGGTCTCCCAAGGTGCTGACACCCTAAAACTGAGGCTTTAAAACTAAGCAGTAACCATGATCGATGTACACAATTTTCGCGCCTTAGCCCTTCATTTGGGGTTCAAGGCAGATCGGCCTAAAGCTCAAAACGTCTTGCACAAAACCTATGACGACGACGGTGCGACCATCCGCATTGACTTTGACAACCAATGCATCGATTACCCGCAAGCCCAAGGCTTCAAGGTCAATCGCGCAGACACCTGCAACTTCTCCTCGGCTGAAAACGCGGTGGTGTTGGAGTGCGTCCATCGGCTGCTTGAAAAGGGCTACAAGCCCGAACACATCGAGCTAGAACCCGAGTGGAAATTGGGCCATGGCGGCAAAAGCGGCCGGGCCGATATTTTGGTGCGTGAC
>NZ_JAVKLW010000019.1:0-5878 GCF_031538885.1 Limnohabitans sp. | reverse complement strand
GTGGCAAATTGACCTCTTGATCTTTGCCGGGTTCGCCCTCATCGTGTTGCCGGTTTTATACACACTCACACGCAAACGGGTGGACCATTTGTATGTCAGTGTTTGGTACTTTGTGGCCGCCTTGTTGTGGATCACCTTGCTGTTTCTTGTCGCCAATCTGCCGGGCGTTCACACGGGGATACAACAAGCCACCACCAACTGGTGGTACGGCCATAACGCACTGGGCTTGTGGTTCACCCCTGTCAGCGTGGGCACCATTTATTATTTCTTGCCCAAGGTGATTGGCCGTCCAGTTCGTTCCTACAACCTCTCGCTGCTGGGATTTTGGACCTTGGCTTTCTTCTATGGCCAAGTTGGTGGTCACCATTTAATCGGCGGACCTGTTCCAGGCTGGCTTACCACCTTGTCCATTGTGCAGAGCGTGATGATGGTGATTCCCGTGATGGCTTTCAGCATCAACCAAGCCAGCACCTTGAAAGGCCAGATGTATCTGGCCCGCTACTCTCCCACCTTGCGATTCATGATGTTCGGTGGGTTGATGTATGTCGCCTCCTCTTTGGAAGGCTCGCTGGAAGCCCTACGCACCGTCAATGCCATCACCCACTTCACCCACTTCACGGTGGCGCATGCCCATCTGGGCATGTACGCCTTCGTGTCGATGGTGCTGTTTGGGGCGATGTATTTCATGATGCCACGCGTATTGAACTGGGAGTGGCCACACCCTTGGTTGATCAGTCTGCACTTCTGGCTCGCAGCCACTGGCATTGGTATTTATGTGATCGGTTTGTCCATCGGTGGCTGGCTGCAAGGACTGGCCATGCTTGATGCGACACGTCCCTTCATCGAATCGGTCACACTCACCATGCCTTACTTGAAGTCTCGCAGCGTGGGCGGCACCTTGATGACCTTGGGCCATGTGGTCTTTGTGATTCACATGCTGATGATGGCCTTGCGCTTTGGTCCACGGCGCACCACCGCAGCTTTGTTCAAACTGCCATCACAGGTGTCGCATGCTCAATGAAATCAAACTCGCCATAGGCGCAGCGGTCTCACTGGGTGTCGCCACGGCGGCACTGGTGGTTTTGCCCTACATCCAAGTCAAGGACATTCATCCACCTGCTGAGCTCAAGCCCTACACCGAGCAGCAGCAGCGTGGCCGCAGCGTCTACATTGCCAACGGCTGTGTGTATTGCCACAGCCAACAACCTCGTGACAGCAAGCATGGCCCTGACACAGCCAGGGGCTGGGGCCGTGCCTCCGTGCCCGCTGACTACGTCTTTGATCAACCTCACCTGCTCGGCACCATGAGAACTGGTCCAGATCTTTTCAACATTGGCGCGCGTCAGCCCAGCGCTGACTGGCACCTTGGACATCTCTACCAACCACGGGCCTACGTACCTGACTCCAACATGCCTGCCTACCCATTTCTATTTAGACACAAACCTGCTGCAGAAGAAGGCGATGTGGTGGTGCAACTGCCACCCGGACAAAACCCGCCCGGACGCATCACCGTCGCGAGCCAAGACGCCTTGGATTTGGTGAAGTACTTGCAATCTATGAATCACACCTATCCGGTGATTGCACCAGCTCAAACACCTCCGGGAGCTGCTTCCAAATGAACGTCACACGCGCCTCCGCTCAAGCCCGAGAAAACGCTGATCCTGTCGAGCGTACGCATCCAATCCCACTGTGGATAGCGGCCATGACCTCTCTGTTGGTGTTGTTTGGCGCAGGCTATCTCCTGTTCTCTGAAGGATTTGGCCCAGTTGAACTGGGCGACCGCCGCACCTTGGCAGATTTATCTGGCAAGGTGGCTACTACGACATCGAACTCGGTGATAGACGGCCAGCAATTGTTCGCCACGCACTGCGTGGCCTGTCACCAAGCCACGGGCCAAGGACTACCGGGCGTGTTTCCGCCCTTGGCAGGTTCCGAATGGGTCAAGGGCGATGCACGCGTCTTGGCGCACATTCTGCTTTTTGGCATCAACGGCCCCATCGAGGTTCAGGGCAAGCCATTCCAAGGTCAAATGCCCGCGTTTGCACACTTGAGCGATGAAGAATTGGCCGCAGTGGGCAGTCATATCCGCACCAACTGGTCCAATCAAGCATTTCCTTTAGAGCTGGACGTAGTTGCCAAAGCGCGGCTAACCAAACGCAACATGCCCTTTGAAGGTGGCGCTGAGCTCAAACGCTTGCCTGCACAACTCGATGCAAGCCCCAAGTGAGTTGCGCAACCTCGCACACAAAATGCATGTCTGAGAGCTCCGACCCTGCGGCCAGCGAGCCAAGCAAGGCCCATGTGTCCAACACGCAACGCTGGGGCGATGTACAACGGGATCTACTGCATCGCAAGCAAAGACTGATCGGCTTGGGGTTGTGGATTGCATTGACCCTTCCCATCGCCCGAGACGCCTTACAGGCGCATATGTGGTCTCACATGATGCTGCAACTGCCTGCACTGGCCGGTTGCGGAGCGCTCATGACAGGCGCACGCGATGACGCTGTGCAAGAACAACCATGGAATGCCTATGGCATGACAGGTTTGAGCTTGTGTGCCGTGGTGTTGACGTTCAGCATGGTGCCGCGGGTGTTGGACATGGCAATCACCACCCCTGAGTGGAACATCTGCAAGTTCATCGGTCTGACGCTGTGCGGCGTTGCTTGGCGTCAATCTTGGCAGCAAGCTGGTTGGGTGCTGCAAGGCTTCCTCCTAGGAAATATATTGCCCATGATGGCCGTGGCAGGCTATCTCTACCAAGACTCGCCGCTGCGCGTTTGCAATGCCTACGGCCTACAAGACCAACAAACAACTGGGCTGCTATTGAACACCTTCGTGGTCGTTGTGGCAGCAGGCTGGTTGTGGCAAGTCGTTCGAGCTACCAGCTCACGCAATGACGAACCCATCAACTCATGAAAAAGCCAATCAATGACGGGTTGGACTTGGGGCATGTGAAGACACATGCCGCCATGCTTTAGAGGGCGATGCGAAGCTTGGCCGCTTGGTACTCACGCTTCAAGCGTGCCACCAACTCGGCCGCAGGCACCACCGCTTTGACCGCGCCAATGCCTTGTCCACAACCCCAAATGTCTTTCCACGCCTTTTGAGCTCCATCACCAAAGTTCATGCGGCTGGGGTCACTCTCGGGCAAATTCTCGGGGTCTAAGCCTGCCTTACGAATCGAAGGGACCAAATAGTTGCCGTGTACGCCAGTGAACAAATTGCTCAACACAATATCGTCCGAGCTACCGTCTATCACGGCTTGCTTGTAGTCGTCTGCCGCCCGCGCCTCATGCGTGGCAATGAACGCAGAGCCAATGTAGGCAAAGTCTGCCCCCATGACTTGCGCAGCCAACACAGCACCGCCCGTGGCAATCGAGCCACTCAAGGCCACAGGGCCATCAAACCATTCACGAATTTCTTGTACCAAGGCAAAGGGGCTCTTCACACCCGCATGTCCGCCTGCACCTGCGGCCACGGCAATCAAACCGTCCGCACCCTTTTCAATCGCCTTCTTGGCGAACTTGTTGTTGATCACATCGTGCAAAACGATGCCACCATAGCTGTGCGCAGCAGCGTTCACATCCTCGCGTGCGCCCAACGAGGTGATGATGATGGGTACCTTGTATTTCACGCACAGCGCCATGTCGTGCATCAAGCGATCATTGCTTTTGTGGACGATTTGATTGATGGCAAAAGGTGCCGCCGGTTGGTCTGGATGTTCGCGGTTGTGGGCAGCCAATGCCTCGGTGATTTCAATCAACCACGCTTCCAGCTGCTGCGCAGGACGCGCATTCAGCGCGGGCATAGACCCCACCACGCCCGCCTTGCACTGCGCGATCACCGACTGAGGGTTGCTGATGATGAACAGGGGCGATGCAATGACGGGCAGCTGAAGCGCATCAAAAACAGCGGGGAGTTTGGACATGGGTCGGTCTTTCAATAGGGTTAGGACGCCTTGCGTGCGGCCCGCCAACTTAGAACGCGTCCAGCGCCAACTCCGTCACACTGTCCGCTCCATCCACAATGCTGTCGCACAAGCTGGGCACCTTGACCAAGATGTGATCGGCATAAAAACGAGCCGTGGTGATTTTGGATTGCATGAACCCCGTGTCTTCGCCTTTGTCCAACTGCGTTTGCGCGACCAACAGCGCACGCGCCATTTGCCAGCCAGCCACCAAGTTACCGGTGAGCATGAGGTAAGGCACGCTACCCGCAAACACGGCATTGGGGCTCGCCTTAGCGCCTGCGACCACAAAGTCCACCACATTCAAGAAGGCCTCACGCGCCGCTTGCAAGCGCACAGCCACGGCCTTGGCGTTGGCGCTGCCGTGCCTGAGCAATTCAGCTTCGGTATAGGCAATTTGCGCCGCAATGCCTCTGGCTGTTTGACCACCATCGCGGCCTGTTTTACGGCCAATCAAATCATTGGCTTGAATGGCGGTGGTACCTTCGTAAATCGTCAAAATTTTGGCGTCGCGGTAGTACTGTGCAGCGCCTGTTTCTTCGATGAAACCCATGCCACCGTGTACTTGCACGCCAAGGCTGGTGACTTCCAAGCTCATCTCCGTGCTAAAGCCTTTGACCAAGGGCACCAAGAATTCGTAGAACGCCAAGTTTTGTTTGCGCGTGTCGGCATCGGAATGATGGTGCGAGGCGTCATACGCGGCAGCCGCCACCGTGGCCATGGCGCGGCAGCCTTCGGTGTAAGCGCGCATCGTCATCAACATGCGACGCACATCGGGGTGGTGAATGATGGGCGCACTGGTTTTCATGCTGCCGTCCACAGGGCGGCTTTGCACGCGGTCGCGTGAGAACGCCACCGCTTTTTGGTAAGCACGCTCAGCGATGGAAATGCCTTGAACGCCCACCGCGTAACGCGCCGCATTCATCATGATGAACATGTATTCGAGACCGCGGTTTTCTTCGCCCACAAGGAAACCCACGGCACCACCGTGGTCGCCATATTGCAACACCGCGGTGGGGCTGGCTTTGATGCCCATCTTGTGCTCGATGCTCACGCAGTGCACATCGTTGCGTGCGCCGAGTGAACCGTCTTTGTTCACCATGAACTTAGGCACCACAAACAAGCTGATGCCTTTCACGCCTTCGGGCGCGCCTTGCACACGGGCTAACACCAAGTGAATGATGTTCTCGGCCATGTCGTGCTCACCGTAGGTGATGTAGATCTTGGTGCCAAACACTTTGTAAGTGCCGTCTGGCAAAGGCTCTGCGCGGGTGCGCACGGCAGCCAAGTCAGAGCCCGCTTGAGGCTCGGTCAAATTCATGGTGCCGGTCCACTCTCCAGAGATGAGCTTCTCGAGGTAAGTGGCCTTGAGCTCGTCAGAGCCCGCCGTCAACAAAGCCTCAATCGCGCCATCGGTCAACATCGGACACAAAGCAAAACTCATGTTGGCCGAATTGAGCATTTCGCCACACGCTGCACCAATGGTCTTGGGCAAGCCTTGGCCACCGTAGTCAGCCGGATGTTGCAAGCTTTGCCAACCCCCTTCGCAATACT
This sequence comes from Limnohabitans sp., assembly GCF_031538885.1. Taxonomy (GTDB): domain Bacteria; phylum Pseudomonadota; class Gammaproteobacteria; order Burkholderiales; family Burkholderiaceae_C; genus Limnohabitans. The sequence continues at coordinate 357 of NZ_JAVKLW010000019.1, read as the reverse complement.
GCTGGTACGCCTCTTTGAAGCCGGGCGTGGTAGTCACGTGGCCGTCTTTGAAGAACGAGGGGTTCTTGTCGCCCTCCCAGTTCAGAGGCACGAGCACAGACTCGTTCAACTTCGCACACTCTTCCAGCACGGCTTGGGCTGTGTCAACGCCCATGTCTTCGAAAGCAGGAATTTGTGCCACTTGGTCCAGAGCAGCCAAATGCTCCATGTTGAACACCATGTCTTTGATGGGGGCGATATAACTCATTGTTGATGTCTCCAAAAATAGGCTCAAGAAAAAAGCATCCCGCAGAGTGCTTTTCAAAGTGTGTTTACAACGCGGCGACCAACTCAGGCACCGCCACGAACAAGTCAGCC
>NZ_JAVKLW010000018.1:0-11547 GCF_031538885.1 Limnohabitans sp. | reverse complement strand
GCTTGGATGCCTGGGAAGGGCAATGTGCAAGAACCGGGCACCATGGGTGTCACACCGGGCAGTGGTGTGATCATGTGGCCGCCAGTTTCGGTTTGCCAGAAGGTGTCGACGACGGGGCAACGGCTGCCGCCCACGTGCTTGTAGTACCACTCCCATGCTGCTGGGTTGATCGGTTCGCCGACGGAGCCCAACAAACGCAGACTGGACAAGTCGTAGCTCTTGGGATGCACGGCATCGTTGGCTTCTGCCGCTTTGATGAGCGAGCGGATGGCGGTGGGTGCGGTGTAGAAGATCGAGACTTTGTGGTCTTGAATCATCTGCCAGAAGCGGCCAGCGTCGGGGTAAGTCGGCACGCCTTCAAACACGATTTCTGTGCCGCCCAAAGCCAAGGGGCCGTAGGTGATGTAGGTGTGGCCAGTGACCCAGCCGATGTCGGCGGTACACCAGAACACGTCGTCGGCCTTCAAGTCGAAGGTCCACTTGGTGGTTAAGGCTGCATGCAGCAAGTAACCGCCAGTGCTGTGTTGCACGCCTTTTGGCTTGCCTGTTGAGCCCGAGGTGTAGAGCAAGAACAAGGGGTGCTCAGCACCCACCCATTCAGGTTCGCAGGTGGTGGCTTGCTTGTCAGCCAAGTCGCTCATCCAATGGTCGTGGCCTGAGGTCATGGCGATGTCGCCACCGGTGCGCTTGACCACCAACACGTTTTTCACAGAGTCGCAGCCGCCCAAGGTGAGGGCTTCGTCCACGATGGCTTTCAAGGGCAGGTGCTTGCCACCGCGCACTTGTTGGTCGGCGGTGATGATGGCCACGGCGCCCGTGTCTTCCACACGGTCACGCAAAGACTGGGCTGAGAAGCCGCCGAACACCACCGAGTGGGTGGCGCCGATACGGGCGCAGGCTTGCATGGCGGCCACACCTTCGATGGACATCGAGATGTAGATCATCACGCGGTCGCCCTTTTTGACACCGATGGACTTCAAGACGTTGGCGTATTGGCAGGTCTTGGCCAGCAATTGGCTGTACGTGGCTTTGGTCACTTCGCCACCGTCGGCTTCGAAGATGATGGCGGTCTTGTCGCCCAAGCCTTTTTCGATGTTGCGATCCAAGCAGTTGTAAGAGGCGTTCAAGGTGCCGTCTTCGAACCACTTGAAGAAAGGGGCGTTGCTCTCGTCGAGCACTTTGGTGAAAGGCGTCTTCCAGCTCAACAAGTCGCGCGCTTGTTCAGCCCAAAAGCCTTCGTAATCGGTGTCTGCTTTTTTGCACAAAGCTTCGTAAGCGGCCATGCCAGATACGTTGGCTTGCTTGACGAATTCAGCTGATGGCTGGTGAATGGTGATGTCGCTCATGAACCGGTCTCCTCTTATATGGCGGTATCTGTCAAAACCCTGTGACTGTGGAGCTGGGCTCTTACAAGGGTCTGACTGAAGCGCTGCTGACAAACCCTTGGGTTAAACCCCCACTGCGCAACACGCGGCGTGCGCAGGCGTTCCACAACACACCCAATTGCGGCACCCACAAGGTCAGGCGTTGACGTGCGCGGGTGAGGCCGGTGTAGACCAACTCGCGTGTCAGCACGGGCGAGGTTTGAGCGGGTAACACCAGCAGCACATGCGCAAACTCAGAGCCTTGTGATTTGTGTACCGTCATGGCAAACACCGTCTCCACACTGTCCAAGCGCGAGGGCATGACCCAGCGTACAGCACCACCGTCTCGCTGGGCATTTGTGGCGGGAAAGGCCACGCGCAGCACACCATCGGGGTAGGGCAGGCATAGACCCATGTCGCCATTCATCAGGTCCAAGGCGTAATCGTTGCGCGTCACCATCACGGGGCGGCCTGCGTACCACGGGCTTTGGCCCAAGCCCAGCGCGTGCTCGACCTGTGCGTTGAGTTGCGTCACACCTAGCGGGCCTTCACGCACCGCGCACAACACACAAAACGCGGTGAAGGCTTGCAGCAAGGCGGCGGCTTGTGCATCGGTGCACGGCGCTGCAGGCGCTGTGATGCTGGCGCGGTGGGGGGCGAGCAGCGTCAACCACTCGCGCCAACCGTGGCGCAAGCCCAGCGCCAGTTGCGGGTCGCTGGCACTGCCCAGCTGCAGGCGTGTCACATCGGGCGCGGTGTCGTCTGCATCGATGCGTTGTTGCGCCGGCAAGAGCGCCAGCCAGTCGGGCGCGTGTTGCCACAAGGCTTTGAGGGCGGCGGTGTTGTCGGCCACTTCGGCGTTCACCGCACGTGCCCATTGGCCGATGCCACTCTTGGCATCAAAGCGGTGGCTGTGCGTCAGGGTGACGGTTTGGTGTTTCAGCAAGGACCCGGTGCACAGCTGCGACATCACGGCACCGGCCTCCACCGACGCGAGCTGGTCTTTGTCACCCAACAAAATCAAGCGTGCGGAGGTGGGCACGGCTTGCAGCAGGCGGGCCATCATTTCGAGGTCGACCATCGAGGCTTCGTCCACCACCACCACATCGGTGGCGAGTGTATGCACCGCTGTGTCACGGCGTTTGGTTTGCAGCAAACGGTGCAGGGTTTGCGCTTGTGTGGGGATGCGCGTTTGCACATCGGCGGGCATGTGAGTCAGTGCTTGACGGATGGACTCGGTCAGCCGTGCCGCTGCTTTGCCTGTGGGCGCAGCCAAGTGAATTTGCAAATCATGCGCAGCCGTCCCCACGAGCAAGGCCAACAGCTTGACCACCGTGGTGGTTTTGCCAGTGCCTGGCCCGCCAGTGATGAGGGTGATACGGTGGTGTGCTGCCACCTCACAGGCCAAGCGCTGCATGTCGGGTGCTGAGGGCGTGGTGTCGGTGGGTTTGGGAAACAAGTCGTCCAAGCGTTGCTGTAAATCAGCGGGCACTGGGCAGGGCAGGGCCAAGCGTTGGGCGATGCGTTGACGAATGTGTTGTTCGGCTGTCCATGCGCGGCGCAAATAAAGTTGCGCGCCTTGTGCGCCTTGGTGCAGTACCAAGGGGCTGGCTTCGCCGTGTATCCAAGGCAGAGCGCTTGCAGCGTCGATCAAATCGGCGGGCAGCTTGGCGGTGTGTTCCTCACTCCAGCCAAGCAGTGCGTCCGCTTGCGTGTGCAAAGTGGCGAGGTCTAAGCAAGCATGGCCGCGGCTCCATTGGTGACTGGTCAGAGCGGCTAACCACAAGTGGCGTGGGTCATCGCTGGCTTGCTTGCTTTGCAAGAAGTTGGCCAAGGATTTGTCCAAACCTGTCAGCGGCGTGGTGGCCGCCCATGACGATTGCAGCAAAGGCGAGAGGGTGTGTGAGGCGGTCATGTGATGCGTGGGTGCTGAGAAAGAAGCCCGCAGGATGCGGGCTTCTCCGTGGGCAATCAATTCCTCTTAGTGGTTGTGCATCATGGGAGTTTGTGCTGTCGCAGCAACACCGTAGCCCAGCGCGAGGGGGCTAGCATGCCCGCGATCATGGCGGTGCGCCACTCGCCAGTCCTGGTGGTGGGCGCCACCGCTGTGGTTCAGAGAAAAGGCTTTGGGAGGCATGAATTGCGGGTTGGGTATGTCTTGCAACACCCGTGTGCGAAAAACGGGGGCAGATGCTTCTTCGCAAGCGTGCCCTTCATGCGCGGCAACCGTGTCCACCGTGTGTGTGGGCCCCGTCTCAAGAGGCATCGTCGCCGCATGAAACATGCTGCTGAACAAGCTGATGCACAGGAGGAGACATAACTTTCGCATGGTTTGATTTTAGGCGGGCATTCGTTCCATAGGGCGCGACAAGCTCAGACGATGTGTTTTTCTTTGTCCGAAAACAAAGTATCCAATGTTTCAATCAATGCTTGTGGCGGTTTGTGCGCATGCACCCCTGCACCTGCTTGATCGATGCCGCGCAAAAACAGATACACCGCGCCACCCATGTGTTGGGCGTAGTTGTAATCGGGCAAACGCACTTTGAGCAGGCGGTGCAAGGCCAAGGTATAGAGCACGTATTGCACGTCGTAGCGTTTGTGCAGCACGGCGTCTTGCAAGGTGGCGGCGTCGTAGCTGGGTAGTTTGTTGGACTTGTAGTCCACCACCCAATAACGGCCCTCGTGATGCACCACCAAGTCCAACGAGCCGGTGAGCATGCCTTGCATCACCCGCGCTTGCAGCGCAGGACGCGGTGTGCCTTGAAACACATGAGCGCGGATGTGTTGGTCCAGCAGCTTGGCGCTCAGATGATGCACCTCTAGGTTGAACTCCATCTCTGGCCACATGGCGTCGCTGCTGAGTTCGCTCAGCACCAGTGGCGGTGCATGCAATGCATGCAGGGGCAGCGGCGTTTGCAACACGGCTTGGAGCCACGGCGTGAGTTGTGCGTGTTGTGTCTTGTCGAGTTGCAGCCAGTTGGTTTTGCGCGTCAACAAGTTGTCCCATGCTTGCTGCGCCCAGACAGGTGCCAGCGCGTGGGCCACGGGCCATCCGTTTTGCGACAACCATTCCAGCAAGTCATGCAGCAGCGTGCCGTAGCGTGCCCCAGCGGGGAAGCTTTGCCATGCGCTGAGGCTCTCGGGCTCCGGCAAGGTGGTGGCGTCAGCCACGACATCGCGTTGTGCGTCGGTCATCGCATCAGCCACGGCTTCGTCGCGTTTGGATTCGGACACCAGTCCCCGTGTAATGGCGCTGAAGCTGGCCGTCCACCACAGGCTGTGGTGGGTGCGCTGGGGGGTGCGTGCGTTTTGCTCAGCGCTGGTTGGTGCTGGCGCTTGGTACACCGTGCCTTGTAGCGAGGGCAATGGGGCGATGTGGATGTGCTGGCAAGTGCCCCACAGGCGGTGCAACTGAGCGACCAAGTCGCCACGCGCAAGCCGTGCGAGCAGCAGTGACAAGGCGCTGCGTTTGAGGGTGTGCTTCTCGATGCTGCCGCTCAAATCCAGTCGGGTTTCGGCCACGCCCAGCCATAAGCCGCGCCGCGCACGGGTGAGGGCGACGTACAGCAAGCGCATGTCTTCTTCGACCGAGGTGGCTTCTGCATCGCTGTCGTGCGCCTCGTCGTCTTGTGCGAAATTGGTTTTGGCTTTTTTCTCCACCGTGAATGCGCCGGCAAACGGCACAAACACCAGTGGGTATTCCAAGCCTTTGCTCTTGTGATAGGTGATGACTTTCACGCACAACGCATCGGTTTCTAGGCGGGCTTGTTGTGTGTCGCTGTCGTGGTGATCACCTTGAATTTGCTCGCCAAGAAAGCGCACCAAGGCGTGTTCGCCTTGCAGGCTTTGCTCGGCGTGTTGCAGCAGTTCGCCCAAGTGCAGCAGGTTGCTCAAACGCCGTTCGCCGTTGGGTTGCGCCAACAGGCGTTGCGCCACCTGCTGGCTGTGCAGCCACTGGTGCAGCATGGGCAGTACGCCGTGTTGCTGCCACAGGGTATGCCATTGGTGGAATTGCTCAAGCAACTGGTCCCACTGCGCTTCGTCTTGCGTGATGGCCAGCACCGCGTGCAAGTCCAGCGCCCACAAACGGCTGCCCATGGCCGCACGCACCCAGCCGGTTTGGCGCGGCGATGCCACGGCACGCAACAGGCGCCAGAGGTCCGTGGCTTCGGTGGATTGGTAGACGCTGGTGTGATCCGATAAATACACGCTGGGGATGTGTCGCGCCTGTAGCGCTTGGCGCACCGCATCGGCTTGCTTTTGGCTGCGCACCAGCACGGCCATGTCGCTCGGTGTCGCAGCCCCTTGGTTGAGCAAGGTGGCCATTTGGTCGGCAAACACCTCGGCGGTGTGGTGCAAGTAGCTGGTGCTGCTCACCACCTCTGCATCGCCCTCAGGGTACATGTGCCACACCGTGAAAGGTGGGCGCTCTTCACCTTGGAGGATGAGTGGAGGCTCTTGGCCTTTGGCCGAAACCTCAACAAATTCAATCTTGCCTTGTGCCGATGCAAACGGTTGTTCGGCCTGCATGAACACATGGTTCACAGCGTGCACCAACCCCAGGCTGGAACGGTGGTTGCCTGTGAGGGTGTGTACGGCCGCGTCCTGCTGTTCGGGGGTTTCGTGCTGAATGCTCTGTGCATCTGCGCGTACTTGCAGGTAAGTGCCTAAGTCCGCGCCACGGAAGCTGTAGATGGCTTGTTTGGGGTCGCCAATCATCACCAGTGCGTTGGCGGCGGTGCAGACGTGCGGGGCATAGATGCGGTTGAGCGTGCCGTACTGCCAAGGGTCGGTGTCTTGAAACTCGTCCACCAAGGCCACGGGGTATTGCTGGCGAATGGCGGTGGCCAAACGGCCATCGTCGGCCATGACGGCGTGATGCAGATTTTGTAGCAAGTCCGAAAAGTCAAATGCCGCGCGTTGGGCTTTGGCGGCTGTGTAGGCTTGGCCTACCGCATGAGCGGCGTGCAGGGCGATCTGTTGCAGGGTGTTCGGTGCTGCGGCCTGCGTGTCGATGTGGTCGGCCACGGCTGCGAAGAACGCAAAGCCTTCGGCCTCGCCCCAGCCCTTGTCTTGGAGTGCTGTGGTGGTGAAGCGCGCCAGCACTTGGATGTCTGCTGCCTCACCGCGTGTGGCCCAAGCTTGCAGCACTTGGAGCCAGTTGGCGAAATAGTCGGCACGCACGCCTTTGATTTTTTTCTGTGCGCCTGCGTCTTGCAGGGCTTGCAACACCGCGTCGCCCCATGCCTCGCGTGCCACTTGCGCGGTGGCCGCAACCTTGGCTTGCCACGTCATGTGCGCGTCAATCGCTTGTGTGGGCGTGGTGGACGGGGCGACGGCCTCGCGTGGTTTGCGCTCTTGCTCGCGCCATATCTCATCCAAGGTGTCGAGCAATTGGCCGGGGTTTTGCCCGATCAGAGGTGTGATGTGTTGGAGCGTCTCGGCGGGCCATGGGTAAAACCATTCGCGCCAATAGTCTTGCACCAGCGTGAGCTTGAGTTGGTCGGCGTTTTCTAGGCGCGTTTGCTCAAACAGGTTGTGGCTCTGCAGCGCGTGTTGGCTGAGCATGCGGCGCGACCAACCGTGGATGGTGTAGATGGCGGCATCGTCCATCCACTCCGCCGCACAGTTGAGTTGCAGGGCACAGCGCGGCCACAGGGCTTTGTCAAAGCTGTCACGCAGCTCGGCCAAAAAATCGTCCACCTGCAAGCTGCTGGGCAACGCGCGGTCTTGGGCGCCCCAGTCAAAGTAGGTGGCGGCTTGGCTCAGGCGTGTGCGGATGCGGTTGCGCAGTTCGGCGGTGGCGGCATCGGTGAAGGTCATCACCAAAATTTGCGGGGGTAGCAAAGCGTCGGCGCGTTGGTGACCGAGTACCAAGCGAAGGTAGAGCGCAGCCAGCGTCCATGTTTTGCCTGTGCCTGCGCTGGCCTCGATCACTTGGCGGCCATGCAAGGGGAGGGTGTGTGGGTGAAGGGCTTTCATGCGTCGGCCCCCTCGGCGGGGTCTGCACGCAGGTGAATCACTTGGGCGGCTTGGTGCATGGGCGCGTACAAGCGGGTGGCCCAAGGTGCGAGGCTTGCTTCGATCTCGTTGAAACCATGGAACACGCGTTGCAGGGCAGGTGAGTCTTGGTATTCGCCGGTTTTGTGGTGACTCCCTTCAAATGCAGTGCGTGCTTTGCCGAGCGGGTCTTTGTGTTCTGCCGACACGCCCATGAGGTAGGCACATGCGGTTTTGGCGGCCACGGGTAGCGGCAGTGCCCATGCGTCGCGATAGGCGTTGCACAGGTCTTGCAGATGGGCCTGGGCTTGCGCTGCGGCGATGGGTTGCAACTCGATGGCTGCATCCAACCCGATTTGCACACTGGTGGTGGGGGTGCCGCTGGCGCAGGCGGCCAAGTGGTGCAGCCACAGGTGGCTGAGGGTGTCGAGCCGTGCTTGCTGCTGTTCTTTTTTACCTTCACTCACCGCACCCGGGCGCAGCGCCACTTGCAGCCATTGTTGGCCTAGGTCATCCGTACGCCAGAGGGTCTTCTGGTCGTTGGACCATTCAGCGCTCAGGTGTGTCTGGTCCAGCAGCCAACGGGCCGATTGCACATGCAGCGTGTGTGGCCACTTGCGCAGCAGCACATCGAGTGGGTCACGCAGTGTTTGGCGATCGCGCAGCAGCAGGCGTTGTTGTGCCTCACCAAACCCAGCCAAGGCCAATTGGCCGCTCAAGTGCAGTTGGGCCAAGGCGTGTTCGGCGTCATCAGCCTGCGCAATCTGTTGGTTGAGTTTGTATTTGTCTAAACCACTGAGCGAGAAAGGTTCGTCCTCTTGAGCAGCTTCTTCGGGTTGGTCTAGCTTCAAGCGCAAACGGTCAAGCAAAAACACGTCCACAGGTTGCCGCAGCAAGCGTTGCAGATGTTGCAGCGTCAACTCAGTGGGGCTGGTTGCAGCTGCGATGTTGCTGGTGCCTAGATTGTTTGTGTTCGCAGTGAGGCCTTGTCCTGTGGCTTCAGAGGTCTGTGCATTAGCTGGGTTTGTCAGCGCAGATTGCCAATCATCCGCATAGGTTTCAAACCCAGAGCCTTGGGTGAAGTACTTCGGTGAGAACGCTTGCAGCGGTTGGAGCGGTGCTTCACAGGCGGGTTGGTCGCCGCGTGTCCAGACCGCGTTGAGGTAGTCCGTCAGTTGCGCCACCAGCACCGACGGTGGTTTGATTTCATGGTCGGTGGTGCGGCGGCCTTGCCAGCTGATGTAGAGCTTGTCGCGGGCCGAGAGCAGCGCTTCTAAAAACAAGTAGCGGTCGTCTTCGCGGCGCGATCGGTCGCCTGCGCGCCAGTGCACATTGGCGTCATGGGGCGCTGCGCCCGCGTGGGCAACATCGCTCATCAAATCAAAGTCGCGTGGGGTTTGGCTGCGTGGGTAGTCGCCATCGTTCATGCCCAGCAAGCACACACACCTGAAGGGGATGGCGCGCATGGGCATGAGCGTGGCGAACTGCACACCTCCACCAAAAAAGCGGCGCTGCATGGCGGGCTGTTGCAGTTGGGCTATCCAGTGTTCGCGCACCACCACCAAGGGCAGCGGTCTGTCCAAGCGGGCCAGTTGGCAATCGGCCAGCCAGGTTTCTAGCGGGGCCATCACGCGCTCGATCAAGCGCTCGTCAGCATCGTCACTGGGCTTGAAAAACAAAGCCACCAACTGCTGCAACACTGCCACCCATTCGGTGGGCGTGTGGTCTTGGCGTAGTTTGAGCAGCGCAATTTGGGTGTGGCGAAGCCATTGCAGCAGGCCATCGACCACGCGTGCATCTAGCCCGCCCACGCCTGGCAGCGGCAAGGTGTCGAGCCACGGGGTGGCTAGTGTTGGGTTGGTGCTGTGGTGGAGGTCGTGGGCTGGCGCAGCGTCGCTGCTGGGCGTGTCGCTCGGGCTTGATGCGCCCACGGCATAGCCCAGCAGTAAACGCTCCACGCCAAACAGCCAACTGTTTTGATGGGCATCTGCCGTGTCGGGTGCCATGCCCCAGGGTTTGCGGTGAACGGCGTCTAGGCCCCAGCGCACACCAGCGTCAGCCAGCCAAGTGTCGAGCTGGGCCACGTCGTGTTCTTCCAGCCCGAAGCGTTGGCGCACGGCGGCCACTTCAAACAGGCTTTGCCACTCCACGCGCGTCACGCGCAGTTGGGGCAGTTGCAGCAGGGTGTCAAGGGCTTGCACCAAGGGCTCGGTGCGTGGCGTGGTGTCGGCCACGGAGTAGGGCAGGTAGCGTGGGTTGTTGTGCTGGGCAAAGCGGCCAAACACGGCGTGGATGTGCGGCGCAAAGTTGGCCATGTCGGGCACCATCACCATGATGTCGGCGGGCTTCAAGGTGGGGTCGGCATCCAGCCACGCCAGCAAGCGGTCGTGTAGCACCTCGACTTCGCGCTGGGCGGAGTGGGTTTGCACAAAGCGAATGCTGGTGTCATCGGCTGGCACGGGGACGGGTGTGTGTGGCAGTGGCTCTAGGTTGAGCAGGGACGACTGCAAGTGCTCCAGCATTGTGGGCTCGCGGCCTTCGGCGGCGGCTGAGACTGCGGGGTCTACAAACACATCGACGCGGTTGAACTGGCTTTTGTAGTGCGCCACATCGTCAAAGTCATCGAGCAAGTGCAAGTAGTCGCGGCCATGCTTACCCCATGCGGCGAGTAGTGGATGGGTGTCGGTGTGCAACTTGTATTGATCGGCCTCACTCAGCGAGCCATCGTCTTGTGGAATAGGCAAATCTTTTTTGTGCACTTGGCGTTGCTTCGAGTGTTTGGCCAGCGGCACACGGCTTTCCACCACGTGGCCCCAGTAATGCTGACACGGGTTTTGCACCAGCATCAGCACTTGGCACACACGGCCCAAAGCGGCCAGTGCTTGCACGGTTTGCATGGGCAGCGAGGTCACGCCAAACACCATGAGGCGATGCGGCACACCCGCAGGGCGTTGGCCTTTACCTTCGCTCATTTCATGGAGGGAAGCCATCTTGGCCATGAACGCCTCATGCACTTTGGCGCGAGAGCTGAAGCTGTGCTGGGCATCAGTCTGCAAAGCAGTCTTCATCTCGGCATCAGCCGCAAGGTCGTCTAGCAAATCGCGCCACAGCTCGGGCTGCCAGCTTTGTGCGGCGGGCAGGGGTGTGGTGAATGCAGATGCGTTGCTACCCGCTTGCGTGCGCAGTTGGTCTTTGTGATTGGCCCAGTCTTCTAGCCAATCGGCGCGGTAGTTTTGGTAGCCGTCCAGCACGTCGGCCAGTTGCGCGGCCAGCTGGTAGGCGCGGCGGTTCATGGGCGATGCGTCGCCTTGCGGTTGGCCCAAATAGTTTTTGAGCGCCGCGAAGTTGGGCCTTGCCAGCAAGTCTGGCAAGCGGCGCATGATGCGCCACACCAGTGGCGACTTGTCCAACGGCATGTGGGCAGGCACGCTGTCTGGCCCCAGCACGGCACGGTAGATTTGCCACAGCTTGGCCGAGGGCAACTCCACCTGCGTGGCCGCGCAAATGCCCAGGTCTTTGGCCAAGGCCAGTTCGAGCCAATGCTTCATGCCGTTGCTTTGTACCAGCAACACCTCGGGCGCGAGCACGGGCAGCGGGTGCTTGCGGATGAACTGCACCGCCAACTCGCGCAGGCCCTCGAGCTGGTTGCTATGAAGCACCATAAAACCGGTGGCGTGGGGGCTAGACATGTGGGGCAGAACGGGCGAAAAAAGGATCTAAATATTTGTGTTAATTAATAAGCATACTGGATGGCAGGGCGCAAACCGTGAACCTGCCGACCTTCGATAAACCGACACAATAAAATTTAACTGGTGGCGGATTCAAGGACGAAGTGCAACGTTTGAATAAGAGGAGGATTGAATGCGCCCAGCACACTCTCACAGAGACAGCTCACTGGGCAGGTATCGCAGCGCCATCAGTCGCGAGATTGAGCGTATCCGTGGGCAGCGTGGCTACTGGGCCGAGTCAAGCCTGCGTCATGTCTCAGGAAAGTCAAAGACTTCTCAGAGCTTGCCTTTTGAAATATCCATGATCATCTTAGATAAGGCGGATTCAAGGACGAAGTGCAACACGCTTTAACGAGGCATGGAATACCTCGTGAGGTGTCTTGAATCCTAGTCGCTTTCTGGGGCGGTGATTCAATCGGTTTTCAATCATAGTCAATTCCTCATCCGTCACGGTT
>NZ_JAVKLW010000017.1:0-3449 GCF_031538885.1 Limnohabitans sp. | reverse complement strand
TTTGGTATCGTTCTTCTCGGCTGAGGTGCTTGTACATTGGGCAACTTCGACTTGGCTGTTAAAGCGGCCATGATGCTCTCGCATCCTCAGCCACCTATAACCAGTTCATCTTTGTTGCACTTCGTCCTTGAATCCGCCTTTTGAAAACATATCGCCAACTCAGTCTTCAATCTTCCAAGTCGGCAACCGCCATTCAAACTGCAACGCGGCCAAGCGCAGCAGCGTGACAGTGCCAGCGCCAATCGCCACCACCCCATTGGGGTCAAAGTCCAAGTACTGCAACAGCACCACCACCCAACTGCCAGCAAACGCACACACGGCGTAAGGGTGGTGATCATGGAACGCACAGGGGATTTCGTTGCACACAATGTCGCGCAACACGCCACCAAAGGTGGCAGTGATCACACCCATCAACACCGCAATAAGCGCTGGCATTTGCAGACCTAGGGCGATTTGTGTGCCGCTGGCTGCAAACAAACCTAACCCCAAAGCATCAGGCCATTGCATGGACTTCTCTGTGGGCTTGAAGTGCTTGGCACGCATTAGCAGCATGGCAGCTAAGCACAACGCCAGTACCGACCAGACATACCAAGACTGCTCAATCCAAAACAAGGGCCGACGGTCCAGCAACACATCACGCAAAGTGCCGCCGCCAAAGGCCGCCACACTGGCAACCGCGCAGACGCCCACTGCATCGAGCTTTTTACGAGCCGCCGCCATCACGCCCGATAACGCAAAGGCCACTGTGCCTGCGATTTCAATACCCGTTTGCACACCTGACAAGGTTTGCGTCGTCAAGACGTCCATCGTCTGAATCCCTTTGAACAAGCTAAAAGCACAAGTGTCGCACCTTCAATCGGTGTCCAATCACAAGTGATGCCTAACTTGCTGCGAAAATAGCGCCATGACGTACAGCGTGAAAGAAATGTTCTACACCTTGCAAGGTGAAGGCGCCAATGCAGGGCAAGCCGCCGTGTTTTGCCGTTTCGCAGGCTGCAACCTGTGGAGCGGCAGGGAAGAAGACCGCAGCAGCGCCATTTGCCAGTTCTGCGATACCGACTTTGTGGGCACCGATGGCACACACGGCGGCAAGTTTGACAGCGCCCAAGCCTTGGCGGCGGCGATTGTCAGCTTTTGGCCCGCCACCGACACGGCACACCGCTTTGTGGTGCTGACTGGGGGCGAGCCCTTGCTGCAAGTGGACCAAGCCTTGGTGGATGCCCTGCACGCCCTGCACTTCTCAATTGCAGTGGAGACCAACGGCACGGTGCAACCACCCAAAGGCATTGACTGGCTGTGCATGAGCCCCAAAGCAGGTAGCCAACGCGTGGTCGCAGCCGGTCAAGAGTTGAAGCTGGTGTATCCACAAGCAGGTGCAGAACCTGCGCTGTATGAATCTTTGAACTTTGAACACTTTTACTTGCAGCCCATGGATGGGCCGAACGCAGCCACCAACACCGCCGCTGCCGTGGCCTATGTCCAAGCTCACCCACGCTGGCATTTGAGTGTGCAAACCCATAAGTTGATTGGCATCCGATGAAATTTGAACTCAGCCAACGCTTCTACTTTGAAGCTGCCCACACCCTGCGCCGCAAAATTGATGCGGCTGGCAGCCTGCGTATCCACGGCCACACCTACCACGCCGAGGTCACCCTTGCAGGCAAGCCAGACCCCGAGTCCGGCATGATGATGGATCTTGGCTTTTTACGCCAAGAGGTGGGAAAAGTCCGCGAAAAACTGGATCATCACTTTCTCGACGAAGTGGCAGGCATCGGCCCAGCCACCTTGGAGAACCTCTGCGCCTTCATTTACAACGATCTCAAAAGCGCACTGCCCAACATCCAACGCATCACGATTGAGCGCCCCGCCAGTGGCGACAAGTGCAGCCTGATGCCCAACGACAACATTTGAACGTGGACAGCCTGCGCATCGACAAGTGGTTGTGGGCCGCACGGTTCTACAAAACACGCAGCCTCGCGTGCGATGAAGTGACCAAGCACCGTGTGCAAATCAACGGCCAAGACGTCAAGCCCGCCCGCGAAGTCAAGGTCGGTGACGCCTTGCAATTACGCCAAGGCAACGTGACAAAAACCATCGTTGTCAAAGGCATCAGTGCCACACGTGGGCCCGCTCCCGTGGCGCAACAGTTGTACGAAGAGACGCCCCAGAGCATGGCTCTGCGCGCCAAGCAAGCCGAGCAAAATCGCTTAGCCTTTGAGCCAGCACACAGCATCGAACACGGTCGCCCCACCAAGCGCGACCGTCGCCAAATTGAATACGCATGGAACGAGCGCTGGAGCGCGAGTGCCGACAAATAAACACACAGTCACAAAGGAAAAACCATGCCCCCCCACGTTCATCACTTGGTGTATTCACTGGCCCCAGAAGGGGTGCAAGCCTCCTTTGAGACCGCTCGGCAGGAGGCTTGAATCATGGGTGCTCAATGGAAAGCCAAAGGTAAAGACTTAGCCGCCAACGCCAAAGGCCGCGTTTTCAGCAAACTCGCCAAAGACATCATGGTCGCGGCGCGCAACGGCGCCGACCCTGCGGCGAACGCGCGGTTGCGCATGGTGATGGAGCAAGCCCGCAAGGTCTCCATGCCCAAAGACACGCTGGACCGTGCGATCAAAAAAGGTGCAGGCCTGACCGGTGAGTCGGTGCAGTTTGAACGCGTGATTTACGAAGGCTATGCCCCGCACCAAGTGGCGGTGATGGTCGAGTGCTTGACCGACAACGTCAACCGCACAGCACCCGAAATGCGCGTGCTGTTTCGCAAAGGCCAGCTCGGTACCTCTGGCTCGGTCGCTTGGGACTTTGACCACATTGGCCTGATCGAAGCTGAACCCACGTCCGCCGATGCCGATGCTGAATTAGCGGCCATCGAAGCGGGGGCACAAGACTTTGAAGCGGGCGATGAAGGCACGTCGGTGTTCATCACCGACCCTGCCGACCTCGATCTCGTCAGCCGCGCCCTGCCCGCGCATGGCTTCAACGTGCTGTCAGCCAAGCTCGGCTACAAGCCCAAGAACCCTGTCGACCCTGCCACCTTGAGCGCAGCTGATTTGGAGGAAGTCGAAGCCTTCCTCTCCGCCATTGACGACAACGACGATGTGCAAAACGTCTATGTGGGACTGGTGAGTTAACTTCACACATGACAGCAGCAACACAAAAACCCAAAGACACCGCGGGTGTTTGGGGGATTGCCTTCGGCACTTGAAACTCAACTGTTGCATGGGGCATACCCAAGACAGAGCCCAACGCATCCCGATAGAGGGCGATGCACTGGCTATGCCCACGACTGTTTTTTACAAGGCGGATTCAAGGACGAAGTGCAACAAAGATGAACTGGTTATAGGTGGCTGAGGATGCGAGAGCATCATGGCCGCTTTAACCGCCAAGTCGAAGTTGCCCAATGTACAAGCACCTCAGCCGAGAAGAACGATACCAAA
>NZ_JAVKLW010000016.1:0-9713 GCF_031538885.1 Limnohabitans sp. | reverse complement strand
AACTCTCGTCGACGTGTGCGTTTACTTTGCAGCTCAAAGCCGCTGATCGATAGGCTGGTTTGTTTCATGTGTATTCAACGCAGTCTATGGCGTTCACGCTGTCAGGGTTTACAAGAAGGTTATGCAGATGTTCCCTAGGGGAGCGCTAGGCGGTGCTAGGCCATCGGCCACACCACGCCGTTGTCATTGAGCAGCGCGTCTAACGGCATGTCGTGTGGTTCAGGCATCAAGTCAGGCAAGAAGCCGTGGGTAAAGCCCAAGCCTGCGGTGAAGGGTTTTGGCAGCAAGGTCGCCAAGGTACGGTCATAAAAACCACCGCCATAACCTAAGCGAAACCCGCCTGGCCCATAGCCCACACAGGGCACAAACAGCAATGTAGGCACCACCACCTCGGTGTCTTTGGGTTTGGGAATGCCGTAGGCATCCTCCTCCATCGGGCAACCCGGATACCACGCGTGAAAGGTTAGTGTTTTGTGCGCCTTGTCCACCACGGGCAAGCCAATACGGCGACGCTGTGGCTGATCCAGCAGTTCACCATCTTCTTTCCATCGGTGCAACACAGGTAGCGGGTCAAACTCACCTTTGATGGGCCAGTAAGCGCCGATCACGGTGTCAGGGCGGTCAAACAACCAAATCCGCATCACGCGTTGCAGCAGGTCGGCCCGAGCCAGCCGGTCGGGCAAGTTCAAACGCTCTTCAATGAGCTGCTGGCGCAAGGTTTTTTTGTCCACGGATAATCAGGGTATGAAATTGTTTGTCATTGTGTCATTGTTCACCAACGTTTTACTCGCGCTGGGTGCGGCTCAACCCAGCCTAGCGGCCCCTGCGTCCAACAACGCACCGGCCGACGCGGTCATCACGGACATGGCCCAAGCCTTCAAGCGAGGCGACCGCAAACGCCTCACCGCCTTGCTACCCCAAGCCAAGGGCCACTTGCTCGAACCTTGGGCCGCGTACTGGGAACTCAAAGCCCGCCTGGACGAAGCCTCACCACAAGAAGTGCGCACCTTCTTAAGCCGCTACCCCGCCACCTACCAAGAAGACCGCTTGCGCAACGACTGGCTCTTGCTATTGGGCCAACGCCGCGACTGGACCACACTGAGTGACGAACACCCACACTACCGCATGCGTGATGACCGAGAGCTGCGCTGCTACTTCTTGACCATAGAGTTGCTGGAAAAAGGCCCGCAAGCCAACCCGGCTATCGCCGACGAAGTTCGCAAAAACTGGATGGCCATGCGCGAGGCCGACGACGGCTGCACCTTGGCGGCAGACCGCCTGTTCTTCACCCAACATTTCACCGCCCTCGACGTTTGGCGCAAAGCGCGCCTGATGGCGGAGTACAACCGTCCACGCGGCGCACGCAATGCCGTATACATCGTCGCCCCTGAAGCAGCCGATGCGGTGCCTGAGGCCGTCAACAACGCCGATAAGTTTTTGGCCACGCACATTGCTGCGCCACAAAAAGTACGCCAAGAGTTGGTGGTCATGGCCTTGGTGAAAGTCGCCACCACAGACCCCGACAAAGCCGACAAGCTCATGCGCAGCAAATGGCAGCCCTACCTCACCACCGAAGAGCGCCACTGGGTCTGGGGCGTAATAGGCCGCCAATCCGCCATGCGTTTGGACGACGATGCGCTGACGCACTTCGCCCGCGTGGCACATGACAAAGACCTCAACGACGACATGCTGGCTTGGAAAACCCGCGCAGCCTTGCGTGCAGGCAGTACACCCAAATGGAACGTGGTGGAAGCCGCCATCGGCGTCATGAGTGCGGAAGCACGCAGAGACCCCACTTGGATTTACTGGCACGCACGCGCCTTGTTGGCACGTAAAAAAATCACGCCACAAATCCAACAAGAAGCCAACGCCATGCTGGAGAGCATTGCTGGCGTGCGTGGCTTTTACGAGCAACTGGCCCTTGAAGAGCTGGGCCGCAAAGTCACCGTACCCGCTCGCCCCGCTGCGCCCACCGGAGAAGAAATTGACATCGCACGTCGCAACCCATCGCTGCAACGCGCGCTCTACGCCATTGGCATGGGCCTGCGCAGCGAAGGCGTGCGCGAATGGAACTACGCCACCAACTTGGTAGACGCCCAAGGCAAGGCCGGTGTGATGAGCGACCGTGAGTTGTTGGCGGCCGCACAACTCGCCTGCGACAACCAAGTGTGGGACCGCTGCATCAACACCAGCGAACGCACCCGTGTCGCGATTGACTTTGAGCAACGCTTCCCCATGCCGCACAAAGACGCCGTCATTGCACGCGCCAGAACCATCAACCTTGACCCAGCGTATGTGTACGGTCTGATTCGCCAGGAAAGCCGCTTTGTCACCGATGCCCGATCGCACGTGGGCGCAGCGGGCCTCATGCAAGTCATGCCCGCTACCGCCAAGTGGACGGCACGCAAAATTGGGTTGACCGGCTTTACACCCGACCAAATTACCGACCGCGACACCAACATCGCCATCGGCACCGGCTATTTGAAGTTGGTTCTCGACAGCTTTGAAGGCTCCATGCCCTTGGCGGCTGGTGCGTACAACGCAGGGCCCAGCCGCGCACGCCGCTGGCGTGCGCCCAACGAAGGGGTTGGCCCCGTGCTGGAAGGTGCGATTTGGGCAGAAAACGTGCCCTTCCACGAAACTCGCGACTATGTGAAAAAAGTGCTGGCCAACACCACCAGCTATGCGGCACTCATCACGGGTCAACCTCAGTCACTCAAAGCCAAACTCGGCATGGTCGGTCCGAGGGACGCAGCGGCACCCGCCGAGAATTTAGAACTGCCTTGACCCAAGCTACTGCGGCGGTCACCCCGTGCAAAATTTCACAATAGCCCTTGAACCAAGTGGATTCAAGGGTTAACCCTTATAATCAAACCTTACTCAAGTCTGACCCAGACATTTAAGGATTCTTATGACCACATTCGTCAACCTCAGCTACACCACCGAACACCCTGGCGTGACCCGTTTTGAGCGCGCGTACACCTCTGCTCGCAACCTCGTTCAGCGTCTGCAGCAAGAGCGCACCTATGCCGCTGTCTTGTTGATGTTCGGCGCGTTGAGCCTTATTGCATCGATCTACGACATCGTGGATGCGTCGCAAGAAGGTCAAGAACTGGGGGCTTGGGTGGTGTTGTGGGCGGCCATCTTGGTCTCGCTGGTGGGCGCTGGCAAATACCTCAAGCGTCAATTTCTGGCGTGGCTCAAAGCGGATCACGAAGCTCGCTTGTGGGACAGCGCCTTGACCGACTACCGTGTGATGGAAGACATTCGCCACGCACGAGCGCGCAGCCAATAAACGTCACGCATTCAAGCCTCATCCCAAAGCACCGCACTGTCGGTGCTTTTTTCATGGGCCAAGCTCTTGAAATACAACAAAATGGCCTAAAATTAGCATTCAATGACATAGAGTGCCAACAGCGCTGTGTCAGTGCTTAATTGGTGTCCAGCCTGTCTGGGTGCTGTGCTTGAAACCCTTTAGTTCCTATTTGGAGATGCAATGAAACTTCGTCCTCTCGGCGACCGCGTGATCGTGAAACGTATCGACAGCGAAACCAAAACCGCCTCTGGCATCGTCATTCCTGATTCAGCTGCTGAAAAGCCTGATCAAGGTGAAGTTTTGGCCGTTGGCCCCGGCAAGACCAATGACAAAGGCGAGACAAAAGCTTTGACCGTCAAAGTCGGCGACCGCGTGTTGTTCGGCAAGTACAGCGGCCAAACCGTCAAAGTGTCTGGCGACGAACTGTTGGTGATGAAAGAAGAAGACCTCTTCGCCGTCGTCGAATAAGTCGAACAACTTGCGGGACAGACCGACTGACGCGCGCAGCGCCCAGCCGCTCTGCCCTCAACTGATTAAATAAATTTTGGAGTTAGAAAAATGGCAGCAAAAGACGTAATTTTCGGCGGCGAAGCCCGCGCACGCATGGTTGAAGGCGTGAACATTTTGGCCAACGCGGTCAAAGTGACTTTGGGCCCTAAGGGTCGCAATGTGGTTCTGGAGCGCTCTTTCGGCGCCCCCACCGTGACCAAGGACGGTGTGTCCGTGGCCAAAGAAATCGAACTCAAAGACAAGTTGCAAAACATGGGCGCGCAGATGGTCAAGGAAGTTGCTTCCAAGACGTCTGACAACGCCGGCGACGGCACCACCACCGCGACGGTGTTGGCTCAAGCCATCGTGCGCGAAGGCATGAAATACGTGGCCGCTGGCATGAACCCCATGGACTTGAAGCGCGGCATCGACAAAGCAGTGACTGCCTTGATCGAAGAGCTAAAGAAAGCCACCAAGGCCACCACCACCAGCAAAGAAATCGCCCAAGTCGGTTCGATCTCTGCCAACAGCGACCACAGCATTGGTGAAATCATCGCCAACGCCATGGAAAAAGTGGGCAAAGAAGGCGTCATCACCGTGGAAGACGGCAAGTCGTTGAACAACGAACTCGACGTGGTGGAAGGCATGCAATTCGACCGCGGTTACCTGTCGCCTTACTTCATCAACAGCCCAGAAAAACAAGCTGCTTTGTTGGACAACCCCTTCGTGTTGTTGTTTGACAAGAAGATCAGCAACATCCGCGACTTGTTGCCCACACTGGAAGCCGTTGCAAAAGCTGGCCGTCCATTGCTCATCATTGCTGAAGAAGTTGAAGGCGAAGCCTTGGCAACTTTGGTAGTCAACACCATCCGTGGCATCTTGAAGGTTGTGGCTGTCAAGGCTCCAGGCTTCGGCGATCGTCGCAAAGCCATGTTGGAAGACATCGCCATCTTGACCGGCGGCAAAGTGATTGCTGAAGAAGTGGGCTTGACACTCGAAAAAGTGACTTTGGCAGATCTGGGCCAAGCCAAGCGCATCGAAGTGGGCAAAGAAAACACCATCATCATCGACGGCGCTGGTGCTGCTGCTGACATCGAAGCCCGCGTCAAACAAGTGCGCGTGCAAATCGAAGAAGCCACGTCTGACTACGACCGCGAGAAGCTGCAAGAGCGCGTGGCCAAGTTGGCTGGCGGTGTGGCCGTGATCAAGGTGGGCGCTGCTACCGAAGTCGAAATGAAAGAAAAGAAAGCCCGCGTGGAAGACGCCCTGCACGCCACGCGCGCTGCTGTGGAAGAAGGCATCGTGGCTGGCGGCGGCGTGGCCTTGCTGCGTGCCCGTCAAACGACTGGCACCATCAAAGGTGACAACGCTGACCAAGACGCTGGTATCAAGCTGGTGTTGAAAGCCATCGAAGCCCCTCTGCGCGAGATCGTTTACAACGCGGGCGGCGAGCCATCGGTGGTGGTGAACGCGGTGTTGGCTGGCAAAGGCAACTACGGCTTCAACGCTGCCAATGACACCTATGGCGACATGATCGAAATGGGTATCTTGGACCCCACCAAAGTGACACGCACTGCTTTGCAAAACGCAGCGTCTGTGGCCTCTTTGATGTTGACCACCGAGTGCATGGTGTCAGAAGCTCCCAAAGACGAAGCCGGCGGCGGCATGCCTGATATGGGTGGCATGGGCGGTATGGGTGGTATGGGCGGCATGGGCATGTAATTGCTTCTCAAGTCCGTTCGCTCTGAGCTTGTCGAAGGGTGAATCACAAGACTTATCTGTTAAGGGCTTCGCGGCTTGAGCTGCGAAGCCCTTTTTCGTTGGGTGATTGAATTTTGACTGAGCGACACAAGCAAAAATTTTCTCTGGCCCACTATCAGCAACACGCGCTAGCCTAATGCGTTCGCAAGGACCGCTCGCAAATCGATCACTGAGAGTTAATCCTTGAGTGGCGATCGCTTGATTGACATAAACACCAAGCTTCTTTTGCTGCATACCCCTCAACTAGGAAAGTTGCTTCACGTTGCAATGCTCATATTGTTTGAACCATTTTTGTTACCAAAAGTTAACCCTCGAAAAGGGTGAGTGCAATCACGCTCTAACACCCATCACAAGCACATACAACATGAACCGAATCACCACTACGCCCGCCTCGTCTCCGCAGACCTCGTCCTCGATCGAGACCGAGGCATGTCTTCTGGGGGTTCTGTCAGTAGCCGCCTTTGCCCTCACGCTGCCCTGCGCCAAGGCTCTGTCAGGACACCTCAGCGCGATCCAAATTGGCCTTTTTCGGTCGGTGCTAGCGGCGCTGGTAGCGGCGCCCGTGCTACTGTTTATTGGGTCTGCTAGGCCGAATTTTTCTCAGTTCAAACGTTTACTTCTGATGTCCCTGGGTGTGGTGTATGGCTTTCCGGTGCTGACCGCTGTGGGGATGCAGCACGTACCCGTTGGACACGGGGGCGTAGTGCTGGCGGCCTTGCCGCTAGCCACCGCCATCTTCGGTACGCTCATCACCAGAGACAGTCCGCCAGCGTTTTTCTGGCTGGCATCGGTCGGCGGCTTTGTAGCAGTCGCCTTGTTCGCTGGCCTACGCAGCGAACAAGGCGGTGGCTTTTACCTAGGCGATCTCGCACTACTGGGTGCCGTCGTGCTCGCCGGATTCGGCTACGCCCAAGGTGGTGCACTGTCCAAGGAAATGGAAGGATGGGAGGTAATGTGCTGGGCCTTGGTGTTGAACCTGCCCATACTGGCGATGTTGTCCCTTTGGCAATTCGACGCAAGTCAGTTCGAGACATTTGGCCCCATCCAATGGGGCGCTCTTGCCTTCCTAGCCTTTGTCAACTCGTTGTTAGGCTTCTTTTCTTGGAACCGGGCCCTAGCGCTTGGCGGCATACAGCGCATTAGCCAGCTACAACTGCTTCAACCTTTCTTCACCTATGGCTATTCGATCTTGCTGATGGGGGAACACTTCGATCCACTAGCCTTGGTGGCTTGTGTGACAGTGATCGCTTTGGTCGTGGTGTCCAAACGGGCACTGATAAAGCGAACGCACTGACATTCGATAAAGAACTAATCGCAGAGTTTGTTGAACTTCCCGCCGGTCGTGCCGATGTTGTTGATGGGTACATACCGGAGCCCGCTAAGGTGACCCGCGCAATGGACTCGTGGTCAACCATATTGATCAAGCAATGAGCGGGCACTGCAATGCGGCCAATCAACTCTGACTCGCCAAACTGCTGGCCCCATTAAAGGTGACGTTGCTACCAACGACACCTACGGCGACATGATCGAAAGGGGTATCTTGGGCGCCACCAAAGTGACACGCACTGCTTTGCAAAACGCAGCGTCTGTGGCCTCGTTGATGTTGACCACCGAGTGCATGGTGTCAGAAGCTCCAAAAGAAGAGTCAGGCGCTGGCGGTATGCCTGATATGGGTGGCATGGGCGGCATGGGCATGTAATTGCCAGGCTCCTTGCCTGAGGCGCCAACCCGGCGTTGCAAGGGCTTGCCGTGACGATGCCACTGTCTACGCCCTTGCGCCTTGGTTTAGCGACTCATGCTGCGTCGGGATGCTTGGTTGCAGACTGACAAACCCAATAAAAATCCCTGCAAGCGATTGCAGGGATTTTTTTCGTTGACGCCATACGACACAATAGCGACATGGACACCACGCCTATCCTCTTGTGCCTAAGTCAACGACTGCCCAGCCTGATGGCTGTCTATGCATTTGGCAGTCAAGTCAAGGATGCGGGGCGTCACGCGAACGCCAATAGCGACCTTGACCTCGCTGTATTGGTCGAAGGTTATGCAGATCCTTTACAGCTATTTGATTTGGCAGGCGAATTGGCTGATATCGCACATTGCCACGTCGATCTTTTAGACATCCGAGCAGCCAGCACCGTGATGCAAAACCAAATCTTGACGCAGGGCAAACGTTGGTATGCAAAAGATGTGCGCGTGGGGCTTTTTGAAGCGGCCATGCTGAACGAAAAGATCTACCTCGATCAAGCACGACAACGGCTGGTTCAAGAGGTGATGGAACGAGGCTCCGTATATGGCCGATGACGTGCTATTGAACAAAGCAGCGGCCATTGAGCGTTGCGTGGCACGAGCCCGTGAAGAATACGACGCAGATCCTCATGGGTTTGCCACAAACTTCACACGTCAAGATGCGGCCATCCTCAACATTCAACGCGCCTGTGAAGCTGCGCTAGATATGGGGCAACACATCATTCGCCGCGAATCATTAGGTTTGCCACAAAGCGCAAGGGACGTTTTTGAGCTATTAGCTCAAGGCAGCTGGATTCAACAACCCTTGGCCGAAGCGATGAAGCGCATGGTTGGTTTTCGTAATGTCGCGGTTCACGAATACCAAACGCTACAGCTACCCATCACGGTCAACATCATCACGCATCACCTCGACGAATTTGCGGAATTTAGTCGATGCCTGCTGCTCAAAGATGGCACCACAAGCGTGTCATCTTCTACGCCCCGCATTTAGGCGTTAAGCATCAACGCTTCTAGCTTCACCGCGTCCACACAGAACGCGCGAATGCCTTCAGCCAATTTCTCGGTAGCCATCGCATCTTCATTCATGGCGTAGCGGAACGATGCCTCGGTGTGATGCACCTCGGATAAGTCCAGCCGCATGGCAGCAGCCGCGCTCAGCGCTTGCGCTAAAGGCTCGTTCGAGGCACCCAACTGCGCCAGCAATTCGGGCGCAATGGTCAATAAATCGCAGCCCGCCAAGGCGGTGATTTGACCCACGTTGCGAAAGCTCGCACCCATCACCTCGGTCTTGATGCCGTGGCGCTTGTAGTGGTTGTAAATCGCACGGACTGACTTCACGCCAGGGTCATTCGCGCCCGCGTTGTCCGCCTCGACCCACCCACCGCTTGCGCTGGTGGTGACTGCACCACCCGCTGACTTTTTGTACCAGTCATAAATGCGCCCCACAAACGGGGAAATGAGTTGCACCTTGGCATCGCCACACGCCACCGCTTGAGCGAACGAGAACAACAAAGTGAGGTTGGTACGAATGCCTTCACGCTCTAGCTCAGCAGCGGCTTGAATACCTTCCCACGTGGACGCGATTTTGATGAGCACACGCTCGCGCTTCACGCCTTGCGCTTCGTACAAAGCCATGATGCGTTTGGCACGCGCCACATTGGCGGCGGCGTCAAAGCTCAAACGCGCATCCACTTCGGTGGACACACGCCCCGGGATGGTGGACAAAATCTCACAGCCAAAGCGCACCAACAAGCGATCGATCTGCGCGTCCATCGGCTCGTTGCCGTGGGCGGCCACGGTGGCTTGAAGCAAAGGCTGGTACTCGGGCTTTTGCACCGCTTTCAAAATCAGCGACGGGTTGGTGGTGGCGTCTTGCGGCTGGAATTGAGCGAGCTGCTTGAAGTCGCCCGTGTCAGCCACGACGGTGGTGAATTGCTTGAGTGCGTCGAGTTGGTTCATCTATCAATTATCAGGCCAATCAAACTGATGGCCGAGGTCTGGCAGAGGGGATGGGATAATTTCAACACTATGAAAATTTCGACACAACGCGCAATTGATCGCTGGGTAGGCCAGGCATTGTGCGCCCTGCTTTCGGTGTGGTCCAAGCTGATCACGGCATGGGCACCTCAGGCCCACCTGCAACGCGACACCCAAAATTTTGGTCATCTTGCTGTCGGAAATGGGCTCGGTCGTGTTGGCCAAGGCGATGTTCGATCACCTCAAAGCCAAGCACTCCGGCGCCGATTTGCACGTCTTGCAACGGCGGATTCAAGGACGAAGTGCAACACGCTTTAACGAGGCATGGAATACCTCGTGAGGTGTCTTGAATCCTAGTCGCTTTCTGGGGCGGTGATTCAATCGGTTTTCAATCATAGTCAATTCCTCATCCGTCACGGTT
>NZ_JAVKLW010000015.1:0-22494 GCF_031538885.1 Limnohabitans sp. | reverse complement strand
CACGAAGTCATCCAGACGCCGCATGGTGAATAAGCTCTCTGTGAAGGTGTCGGCTCCGCGCATGATCTGAAAAGTGTGGCTTGCAATAGTGCTTGGTCTATAACGCACCAACAGGCTCGGGCGTGGACCTTGATGGGGGGGTATTTCAGCAGCCTTATAAGGCTTCGCTCTCTTTTAGCGAACACATACAGACTTATATAGACGTATGCGGATAGGTGTGCTGGCGGAAACGGAGGGATTCGAACCCTCGATGAGGCTCTACACCCCATACTCCCTTAGCAGGGGAGCACCTTCGGCCACTCGGTCACGTTTCCAGCAGGTATATATTATGCACTAACTTATGCAGCAGGTTGGTCCAAATCGAATGCTTTATGCAGCGCACGCACAGCGAGTTCCATGTATTTCTCGTCGATGACCACCGAAGTTTTGATTTCAGAGGTGGAGATCATTTGGATGTTAATACCCTCTTCGCTCAACGAGTGAAACATCTTGCTGGCAACGCCCACGTGGCTGCGCATGCCAATGCCAACGATGGAGACTTTGCAAATTTTGGTGTCACCTTGTACGTCACTTGCGCCTAAGGCTGGCAACACTTTGTCTTTGAGTAAGTCGGTGGTGCGTGCGAAGTCGTTGCGGTGTACGGTGAAGCTGAAATCGGTTTTGCCATCCTTGCTGATGTTTTGAATGATCATGTCCACTTCAATATTGGCTTCGGCTACAGCACCTAGGATTTGATAGGCGATACCAGGCTTGTCGGGTACACCTACCACAGAGATTTTGGCTTCATCGCGGTTGAATGCGATGCCCGATACGATTGCTTGTTCCATTTTTTCGTCTTCCTCAAAGGTGATCAACGTGCCTGATTTGGCTTCTTCGTTGATGTCGATGTCCCACGCGGTGAAGCTGGACAACACGCGCAGCGGCACCTTGTATTTACCAGCAAATTCGACCGATCGGATCTGCAAAACTTTGCTACCCAAAGATGCCATCTCCAGCATCTCCTCGAAGCTGACCGTATGCAAACGACGCGCTTCAGGCACCACGCGTGGGTCGGTGGTGTATACGCCGTCCACGTCGGTATAAATCAAGCACTCTTTGGCCTTGAGGGCTGCCGCCACGGCCACGGCTGAGGTGTCAGAGCCACCACGGCCAAGGGTGGTGATGTTGTCGTGGTCATCTTTGCCTTGAAAGCCAGTGATGATGACGACTCGGCCTGCATCCAAATCGGTACGCACGCGTGCATCGTCAATCGATTCGATGCGGGCTTTGGTGTAGGCGCTGTTGGTGCGAATGGGCACTTGCCAACCGGCGTAGCTGACCGAGGGCTGGCCTTCTGCTTGCAGCGCAATGGCCAACAAAGCTGAGGACGCTTGCTCACCAGTAGCAGCCAGCATGTCGAGTTCGCGGTTATAGGCCGAGTCTGCTTTGGAGGGCGCCAACTCTTTGGCGAGGCCAAGCAAACGGTTGGTCTCGCCGCTCATGGCGGAGGGAACCACGACCATTTGGTGACCTGCGCGGGCCCATTTGGCCACGCGCTTGGCGACGTTGCGAATGCGTTCTGTCGAGCCCATCGAAGTGCCGCCGTATTTGTGAACGATCAATGCCATATGTGGTGGAAAAATTGTTGTGTGATCAAACAAAAGCTAAAGATTGTAGCAACGCAGTACAGCGCCATCGCGTCTGACAAAGCCTCGCCCTACCTTGATGTCAATGTGGTGGCCTCGGGTGGTACACGCTTTGACTTGCACCAACAGGGCTTGCAGTTGCGCTGCACTGGCTTGTGAGTGCTCTTGTGCCAACCAATGGCGAAGCACATTGGCTTGTCGCGCAAGGCTGAGTTGCTGCAAGGCTTGGATGGCGGGCGGGTTGCCGATGTGTGTTAGATCTTGCGCCGCCACTTCTTGCAGCAGGGTTTGTGCTTGCGCCGCGTGTGAGGCGCTGCGGGCAAAGGTTTGCCGAAACGAGGGGAAGGCTTGGTCGATCACCGGCAACAGCGCAACACGGATGCGATTGCGGGTGTAACGGATATCGGAGTTGGTGGGGTCTTCGACCCACGCGTGGCCTGCGGCGTGCAGTACATCACGCAGGGTTTGGCCCGGCACATGTAGCCAAGGGCGGTGATAGGTCAACCCATCGCGCACTGCCAAGGCAGGCATGCACGCCAAACCGGGCAAGCCTGCGCCACGCGAGAGCGCCAGCAACAAGGTTTCCACTTGGTCATCTGCATGTTGGGCCAACACAATGTCTTGAATGCGCCCTCCCCAGTTGTCTTGCACCGCTTGTGCGAGCGCACGGTAACGCGCTTGGCGGGCCGCGTCTTCTGGGCTCTCGCCTGCAGCCTGGGTGGCATTCACGCGTTGTACCACCAACGGTACGTCTAGCTGCGCGCACAAGGCTACGCAATGCGCTTCAAAACCATCGGCAGCGGCTTGCAAACCGTGATGCACATGCACGGCGTGTACCTTGCCTGGCCAACGGGTAGCACAGGCCATGAGTAAAGCGGTGGAATCGGCACCGCCGCTGAGCGCAACGGCGAACGTGCCTAAATGCTGGAGCGCGTCCAGCGAGGGGAAGTTAACGCGCGTCAGCTTTGGTGTCGGTGTAGCGGCCATAGCTTTGCAGGCGCTCGTAGCGTTTGTCGAGCAACTCTTTGACCTTCATGTCGGTGACTTGACGCCAGGCGTCGTTCAAGCCACGCTTGAGCTGAGCCGCCATCTGCCTGGGATCACGATGCGCGCCGCCCACGGGCTCGTTGACGATTTTGTCCACCAAACCTAAGGCTTTGAGGCGATGTGCGGTGATCCCCAATTGTTCAGCAGCGTCTTCGGCGCGGTCAGAGGTTTTCCACAAAATCGAGGCACAGCCCTCGGGGCTGATGACCGAGTACACCGAGTACTGCAACATCAACACTTGGTCCGCCACGCTGATGGCCAAGGCACCGCCCGAACCACCCTCACCAATGATGGTGGTGATGATGGGCACTTCGAGTTGAGCCATTTCGAAAATATTACGCCCAATTGCCTCCGACTGACTGCGCTCTTCGGCGTCGATGCCAGGGTATGCACCGGGCGTATCCACAAAGGTAAATACAGGCAACTTGAACTTTTCAGCCGTTTTCATCAAACGCAAGGCTTTGCGGTAGCCCTCAGGACGGCTCATGCCAAAGTTGCGCGCTGCACGCTCTTTGGTGTCACGGCCTTTTTGCTGACCCAACACCATGCAGGCGTTGCCATTGAAGCGGGCCAAGCCACCGACGATGCTCAAGTCATCGGCAAAGTGACGGTCGCCGTGCATTTCGACGAAGTCGGTGAAGATGTCATTGATGTAGTCCAACGTGTAGGGGCGCTCCGTATGGCGGGCAATCTTGGTGATTTGCCAAGGCGTGAGGTCGCTGTAAATCTCTTTTGTCAGCTGCAAGCTTTTCTTGCTGAGTTGTTCAATCTCGTCCGATATATCAACGGCTGACTCGCTTTGCACATAACGCAGTTCCTCAATCTTGCCTTCGAGTTCAGCAATGGGTTGTTCAAAGTCGAGGAAAGTTTTTTTAGCCAAAATTAATCACTCCTTAGCTGCTCAATATTCCACTGGCAGCGGATCTAGCGAACGCCAAATATACCAAGTCGCCACACTGCAAAAAGGTGCCCATGCCGCCGCCACCTCGCGGGCCTCGCTGCGGCTGACCGCCTCGCCCGAAAAGTAGTTGTGGCTGATGCCGTTGATGAGGCCCACATCATCCAGTGGCAACACATTGGGCCGCATGAGATGGAAGATCAAAAACATCTCCGCCGTCCAACGACCAATGCCGCGAATGGCGACCAATTCGTTAATGATGGCTTCGTCATCCATCAAGGTCCAGTTCTTCACATGCAAGGCACCGCTGTCAAAGTTCAGCGCCAAGTCCACGATGTATTCAACTTTGCGTGCTGACAAGCCCGCCCCACGCATGTCATCCACCTTGAGCTTGAGTACATTGGCTGGCGTGATTTTGCGTGGCAGTTTGGCAAACCTGTCCCACACGGTTTGGGCCGCCTTGACCGAAATCTGTTGACCCACGATGCTGCGCGCCAGCGTGACAAAGGCGTCCCCGCGTGACTGCAACGAGGCCTCGCCAAACTGCGGAATGAGTCGCTTCATCACCCGATCTTTTTTGACCAAATGCTTGCACGCCTCGGCCCAGTAATCGGGCGTGGCGGTGGTGACGTTTTCTTGAGTAACGATCATTTAACCTCGCTCCCAGGTTGTGCCCGTGGGGGAATCTTTGAGGATGATGCCTTGAGTCAACAAGTCATTGCGGATGCGATCTGCTTCAGCAAAGTTCTTGATGGCTTTGGCCGCAGCGCGATCCGCGATGTGGGCTTGGATGGCGTCCTCGTCCACACGGGCACCAGCTTGGGCAAAGGCTTGGGGGGCGTCTTGCAGCAGGCCCAACACGCCGCCTAAGGCTTTGAGCAAGCCTGCCGTTTGGCTGGATTGGGTGCGGTTGACTTCGCCCGCGAGTTCAAACAACACGGCCACCGCTTCGGGGGTGCCAAAGTCATCGTCCATCGCGGCCTTGAAGCGTGCGGCGTGTGGCTCGGCCCAATCAATCGTCACCGCATCGGGCGTGACTGTGCCCAGCGCGGTGTAGAGGCGCTTCAACGCGCCACGTGCATCGTTCAAATGCACATCGCTGTAGTTGAGCTGGCTGCGGTAATGGCTGCGCACCACAAAGAAACGCGCGGTTTCTGCATCAAACTCTTTCAGCACATCACGGATGGTGAAAAAATTGCCCAAGCTCTTGGACATTTTTTCGTTGTCCACATTGATAAAGCCGTTGTGCATCCACACACGGGCCATCGGTTTGCCACTGGCACCTTCGCTTTGGGCGATTTCGTTTTCGTGGTGCGGGAACTGCAAGTCAGCACCGCCACCGTGGATGTCAAAGCTTTGGCCCAACATCTCGCAACTCATGGCCGAGCATTCGATGTGCCAGCCGGGGCGGCCTGCGCCAAAGGGGCTAGCCCATTTCACTTCGTCGGGTTCGCTTGTCTTTGCCGATTTCCACAACACAAAGTCAAGTGGGTCGTGCTTGCCATCGTCCACGGCCACGCGCTCGCCCGCTTGCAACTCGTCAAGCGACTTGCCCGACAACTTGCCGTAATCGGCAAACTTGCGCACGGCGTAGTTCACATCGCCGTTGCTGGCTTGGTAGGCCAAGCCTTTGGCTTGCAAAGTGCCAATCATCGAGAGCATTTGCGGCACATAGTCCATCGCACGGGGCTCGTGCGTGGGGCGTTCGATGTCAAGGGCATCGGCGTCTTGGTGTAGGGCGTCAATCATGCGGTCGGTCAGGCCGCGCACGGTCTCACCGTTTTCAAGTGAGCGCTTGATGATCTTGTCATCAATGTCAGTGATGTTGCGCACGTAGGTGACGCGATAGCCACTGGCCTTGAGCCAGCGTTGCACCACGTCAAACGCCACCATGGAACGAGCGTGGCCCAAATGGCACAAGTCGTACACCGTCATGCCACACACATACATGCGAACGTGTCCGGGTTCTAACGGCAAAAAATGTTCCAGCGCACGCGTGAGCGTGTTGTGAATGCGAAGCGTCATGAGTGAATCGAGAGAAGACCGCAATGAAGGGTCGGTAATGAGGTGAAAGCCAAAGAGTCGTTGAGACCCTCTGTTTTACAATGTCTCCAGTATACAAAGCACATGACAAACCCTCACGCCCTCTCTTCTGCTCCGTTTTTGGCACTGCCTGCGTCAAGCCCCTCCCCAATGCAAACCCGATCTATGGCGACATGGGCGCTGAGCTTGGCGCTGAGCATGGCGTCTTGGGCTGCCGCAGCGCAAAGCGTGGAGGCCTTGGAGTGGCAACCGGGCCAATCGATGATGCCCACGGTCATCAGCACACCGCACAACGATATGCGCAAGCTGCTGCGCCAAGCGAAGTATCCCGACGCCTTGCTGCTGGCCAACAAAAACTTGGCGACCAACCCGCGTGACCCACAAATGCGTTTTTGGCAAGGCTTCTTGTTTGAGCAACTGGGCCAACTGGACATGGCCTTGCAGGTTTACTTAGCGCTCACGCAAGAGTACCCAGAGTTGGCCGAACCCCACAACAATTTGGGCGTGCTTTACGCGGCCAAGAGTGACTACCTCAATGCCAAAGTCTCTCTCGAGGCGGCCTTGCGTGCCAATCCTAGCTACGCAACTGCCCAAGAAAACATGGGCGACTTGCTGGTCAACATGGCCCGCCAATCTTACGAACGTGCGCTGGTCATTGAGCCCACGCTGCGCGAACCTGCTCTGAAAATTCAACGTCTCAAACCCGTTCTTGATATGACACAAGGCAACCCATGACCCTCATACACCTCACCCGCCGAGCCCTCGCCCCACTCGCTTTTTGTGTTCTTGCTGGGACGGGCTTGGTCCCAACAGCGATGGCGCAAGATGCGCCACGGGTGAAGTTTGTCACCAACGCAGGCGAGTTTGTGGTCGAGGTCTATCCAGACAAAGCGCCTAAAACCGTGGACAACTTTTTGCAATATGTACGCGAGAAGCACTACGACGGCACCATTTTTCATCGTGTGATTGGCAACTTCATGGTGCAAGGCGGTGGCTATGACCAACGCTATATCGAGCGCCGCACACGCCCACCCGTCGAGCACGAGGGCCGCGAAGCCTTGGCCAAAGGCGGCCCGCGCAACACCCTGGGCAGCATCGCCATGGCGCGCACCAATGTGCCGAACTCGGCCACCGCCCAGTTCTTCATCAACGTGGCGGACAATGGCTTTTTAGACCCCTCCGCCCAACAACCCGGCTACACCGTGTTTGGCAAAGTGATTTCGGGGATGGAGACCATCAACAAAATCAAAAGCACGCCCACCGGTTTTGGCGGCCCCTTCCCCACGGATGTGCCACGCACACCCATCGTCATTCAATCCGCCACGCAGCTTTGAGCGCCGCGCTGGTTTCACGCTTTCAAAGTCAAAGGAAACACCATGAGCAACCCACAAGTCGAACTGCACATCTTGGACCACGGCGTCATCACCATCGAACTGGACGCCGAAAAAGCCCCCAAGTGCACCGAGAACTTCTTGCACTATGTGAACAAAGGCCACTACGACAAGACCATTTTTCATCGCGTGATCCCCGGCTTCATGGTGCAAGGTGGCGGCTTCGAGCCCGGCATGACGCAAAAAGAATGCGACGCCCCGATTGAAAACGAAGCCAATAACGGCCTCAAAAACAACCACTACACGCTGGCCATGGCCCGTACCTCCGACCCACACTCGGCCACGGCGCAGTTCTTCATCAACGTGGCCGACAACGACTTCTTGAACCACAAAGCACCCAGCATGCAAGGCTGGGGCTATGCCGTGTTCGGCAAAGTGGTGAGTGGCAACGAGGTGGTTGACAAAATCGCCGCCGTCAAAACAGCCCGCAAAGGCTTTCACGACGATGTGCCCAAAGAAGACGTGATCATCGAAAAAGCGGTTGCGCTTTAAGCCCCGTGCCATCGCTGTCCCCCACGCTGCCTACGCCTGTGCCCTGCGTACAAGCACCGCATGCGTGGCAGCGCGTGGACTTCATCTCTGATCTGCATCTAGACGCCGACGAACTCGCCACCTTCCAAGCGTGGGCGAGCCACATGGCGCACACCCCCGCAGACGCGCTCTTCATCTTGGGGGATTTGTTTGAGGTGTGGGTCGGTGATGACAACCCTGACCCCTTCGCCCAGCAATGCATGGCCGTGCTCAAGGCCACGGCACAGCGCATGCCTGTGTATTTCATGTGCGGCAACCGCGATTTTTTGGTGGGAGCCGACTTGCTCGCCGCCACAGGCATGCAAGGCTTGAGCGACCCCACGGTGCTGTCACTAAGTGCGAACGCCAGCAACACCACCACACGCATCTTGCTGAGCCACGGTGACGCCTTGTGTTTGGATGACCACGACTATGTGGCGTTTCGCGC
The DNA here is from genome assembly GCF_031538885.1 of Limnohabitans sp. Classification (GTDB taxonomy): domain Bacteria; phylum Pseudomonadota; class Gammaproteobacteria; order Burkholderiales; family Burkholderiaceae_C; genus Limnohabitans. Next base: position 14,532 of record NZ_JAVKLW010000015.1, on the reverse strand, counting down.
CCAGGTGCGTCAGCCGCAATGGCAAACGTCATTCTTGGCAAAACCTTTGGCCGAACGCCAAGCCTATGCACGCAGCATTCGTAACCAAAGCGAAGCACGCAAACAAAACCATGCCAATACTCTTGATGCCGTCGGTTATGCCGATGTAGACACACACGCTGCGGTGGACTGGCTCAAAGCCGCTGATGCACACGTGCTGCTACACGGCCACACCCATCAAGCTGCGGTACACGACTTGGGTCAAGGCCTGAGCCGTTGGGTGTTGAGCGACTGGCATGCCGATGCCCAACCGCCTCGCCTTGGAGTGCTGTGTTGGCTGCGTGAGCAAGCCAGCAGCCCCACACATGGGCTCAGTCGCTGGCCGTTGAGTACAAGCTAGCGCTTGAGCAACACCTTGAGCGCGGCTTGCAAGCGACGTGCGGCCGCTTCGTCATACGCACCACCCAAGACGTGCGCAGCATCGGCAGCCCATGTCATCTGGGGCGAGGGATCGTTGCGACGCGTCAGCATTTGCAACTGCAAGGCGCGCCGCGCATCCATCTGTGCGGCGAGTGTGGGCAAATCGGCCGCAACTTCCAAACGCAGCAACGGCGTGACCGTGTCGCCTTGCGGTTGCGCCGCCAAGGCTTGCGCCCATTGGGTGCGCTGTGCAGGCGAGAGCTTGCTGCCAATCGCTTGCGCAGCGGGCAGTTGGGCAGCATCACGCTTTTCCCAGGCGTGCATGAGTTGGGTCAACACCTCGCCATGGGCGTGAGCGGCCAAACGGCGCAACGCGTCTTGGGCAGATTCCAACGCATGGCGTTGGGCACGAAAGGCAGCATCGCCCAAACGTGGGCCACGCGGGGCAAAGCCGTCGCGTCCGCCATCGCGTGAAGGTTTGCCGTCACGACCACCAAAGCTAGGCTTGTCACCAAACTTGCCACCTGGCTTGCCATCGCGACCACGCGTGGCCGATGCAGCGTTGGTGCGCTTTTGGCCCGGGCGGTCATCACCGCGCACCGCCACCACGGGGCGAGGTGCAGCTTTGGGTTTGGCGGGTGCTTCGGTGGCAACGGGCTCGGGTACCGCATCAGAAGCGTCAGATGTAGGTGCCTCCGTCGTATCCGTTGCAGCGACATCGCTGGGCGCAGCGTCCGCACCCTGGTGGGGTGTAGCGGAGGCTTGAGTGTCTTGTGCTTGCGCTTCTTGAGCCACAGGCTCTGAAGCAGGTTCAGCAGCCGTCACAGCGGGAGGGGCGGCAACGGGCTCGGCCACCACCACTTCACCGTGTGCGATTTGCTCCAAGGCTTGCATGGCGGCGCGAATCTGCGCGGCATCGCCTTTGGCGGTGGCGGACTCCAAAGCCTTGGCCGCTTCGAGCACGACTTTGTCGTGCGGCGTCAGCGCCGCTTGCGACTGCTCACGCACGGACGATTTGCGCGCAAAGGCTTCGTCAATCGGTTGACGGAAGGCATCCCACAGTTTTTGTTCTTGCTTGCGGTCCAGCAACACGGCATGGGCCTCTTCTTGCCAGCGTTGCTGCAAGGCTTTGACCGCATCCACACGCAAGCTAGGCGCAGCGCCCAAGGCTTGGGCTTCGGCAATCAGGGCTTGGCGGCGGGCCAAGCTGGCTTTTTGCATCACTTCCAGCGGTTCGTGCGCGGCGTGGATGGCGGCTTTCCAAACGGGTTGCAGCTCGGCAAACATTTTTTCGCTCAGGTGGCCGCTTTCGCGCCAGCGTTGGGCGAACTGGTGCAACTGTCGGGCCACGTTTTTCCAGTCAGGGCCGTTGGCATGTTCGACAGTCCACGCTTTGACTTCTTCGATCAAGGCCAAACGCTGGGCTTTGTGGGCCGTGGTTTGCGCACGCGCTTCTTTGAGCCAAACCTCGACCACTTCGTGAGCGCGGTTGCAGGCGCTGTCAAAACGCTTCCACAGCGCAGGATTGGGCGCGGCTTCTTTGTCGATTTTTTTCCATTGCTCGCGCAAGTTACGCAAGGTTTCTTGCAACTTGCGACCGCCCATGACGGGCACACGCGCCACCTCCTCGGCTTTGGCTGCGGCAGGAGCGGATGCTGGGGCGGTCACTTCAGTCGGTGTGGCTTGAGCCGCCGCGTCGGTAGAGACCTCGGGCGCGGCGCTTTCTGCGGTGGGCAACGCTTCGGAGGTGATTGCGGGTGAGGTGGAAGCTGGCTCGACGTCAGCAGGCGCATCTATTGGCACGTCGACGGTCGCGACAGATGCCGTCACTTCCACGATGACGCCATCCGCCACAGGCGCGTCTGGCAGGGCGGCGGCCTCATCGGCTTTGGGTGCTTTGACCTTGGCAGGTTTGGCCACAGGAGCTGGCTTGAACAAGGCTTCGGCTTGCATCGCCAGTTCTATGCGCTTTTGGTCTACCACGGCTTTGTCAGCGCTCGGTTTGACTTTGCGAGTGGCGTCTACACCCGCCACACCCGCAGCAGCAGGCGGCTTTGGTGCTTTGGCGGAGGCTGCGGCCTGGGACAACACTTCGCCACGGGCCACACGGATTTGGTCAGCCCACGCAGGCACGGCGGGCAGTGGCGCGGCAGCATCTGCGGCGGCGGCTTCGGTCAAGCTCAGGGCTTCGCCAAACGCGGTCCAGACGGCTTGCACTTGCTGGGTGCTGGTTTGCAAAGCAGGTGGGAATTTGGCATCCACACTGGGCCACTGGGCGTTCGCCGCCAAGGCTTGGGCTTGGGTCAACCAACGGTCGAGGTCTGCCTGCAAGGCATCGCACTGGGCCAAGGCGTCTTGCCACGGCTTAGTGGACAGCACTTCAATGCGCTGCGCCAACAGCACAGCAGCTTCACGCTGCACTTGGGTTTGGTGTTGCAGCTCTTCAATGGCTTTGATGCGTTCGGCCAATGCGGTTTTCAAACTCGCCAAGGGCTCACGCGACAAGGGGGCGCCCGCTTTGGCGGCATCGCGCTGCCAGCCCATGGCATCGCCTAAGTGGATGCGAGTGGCATCGCGCAAGGCTTCGCCTTTGGCCGCCCACTCCGCGATCAAAGCGTCTTGGCTTTTGCTGCGACGCAACTCGTCGATTTTTTCGCGCAGCACTTTGGCAGCGCCTTTGTCGCGGTGACTCATTTCGGTGAAGACCGCCTGGAGTTGCTCCAAGGTGGGTTGGTTGGGCAACCAATCACGCAAACGTGCGGCACGATCTGCCGATGTTGAAACAGAGAAAGCACCGCCCGTCAATTGGTCAAGCGCAGCGAGGTTGAGAGGTTTGTCAGAAGAATTAGTCACAAGTAGGGCTCACAGGAAATTTTGCGTGATTGTCGCCGAGGCTTTAAAATTTTTGCCTATTCTTTATTTATAAATTTATGCCTATTCCTATGTTTGCCAAATTACAGCAAGGTCTACGCACCTTTGCGACCGATGTGGCGCAGGGGTTTTTTGCCATTTCTCACAACGGCTTGGCCGTGGTGGGCCTGTCTATTTTCTTTTTCGTGGTGGCACTGAGTGTGCGCACCGACCTGCGGGTGGTGGCCGAAGCCAAGGTCATCAGTTGGTTGCAGGAGCGCCAATACGACGAACTGGGCATTGCCACCGACGCCGACGCCGTGGACCGCGCCACCGCCACCGACCCACGCGACTTACCCAAACAACAAGCCAACTTGGCTTATTGGCTCAGTAAAAAATACCGCGTTGCACCCGAACCCCTGAGCGCACTGGTTGCCGAAGCCTATAACCTCGGTCCCAGCAACCAACTGGAGCCAACACTCATCTTGGCCATCATGGCGATTGAATCGGGCTTCAACCCTTTCGCCCAGAGCAACGTCGGCGCCCAAGGCCTGATGCAAGTCATAACCAAGGTCCACGAACAAAAATATCAAGGCTTTGGCGGCTCCTTGGCCGCGTTTGACCCCGTGGCCAACGTTCGCGTGGGCGTGAACGTGCTCAAAGAGTGCATCAGCCGCTCTGGCAGTCTCGAAGGCGGCCTCAAACTCTATGTGGGTGCGGGCAACATGAAGGATGACCAAGGCTATGCCAGCAAAGTCATGGCCGAAAACGCCCGCTTGCAACAAGTGGCCAAAGGCGTGAAAGTGCCTATCACCCCCCCACCCGCCACCGCGGCTGAAGCCGCCACCGCCCGCTTGGAAAGCCTGTGGAAAAAAGCCCAGCGCTTGACGCCTTTTGGCAAAGATGAGGGTGAGTAAGTGGGGTAATTGAAGCGCGGTAAACTCTCACTCGTGCGCAACTGGCGATAGGCGTGTGGGGCATTTGCCCTGTACCGCTGACGTGGATGTATGACCACTGGGAAGCGCGCAGCCTCTGAGATACAGAGGTGTTTTGTCGTTCGCCTGGGCAGCCCTGCCGCTACTTTTCGGTTAAAGCCGGGACACCACCTTTTTCTAGGACTGCCAGTATGTACAACCGCAACATCTTGATCGAACAAACCGACCCCGAAGTCTGGGCCGCCATTCAGGCCGAGAACGCCCGCCAAGAGCACCACATCGAGCTGATTGCCAGCGAGAACTACGCCTCGCCCGCCGTCATGCAAGCCCAAGGCTCGCAACTGACCAACAAATACGCCGAAGGCTATCCCGGCAAGCGCTACTACGGCGGCTGCGAACACGTGGACGTGGCCGAGCAACTCGCCATCGACCGCATCAAACACATCTTCGGTGCTGAAGCCGCCAACGTGCAGCCCCATTGCGGCGCATCGGCCAACGAAGCTGTTTTCTTGGCGTTCTTGAAGCCCGGCGACACCATCATGGGCATGAGTTTGGCCGAAGGTGGTCACTTGACCCACGGCATGGCACTCAACATGAGCGGCAAGTGGTTCAACGTGGTGTCCTATGGCCTGAACGACAAAGAAGAAATCGACTACGACGCGATGGAGAAAAAGGCCCACGAGAGCAAGCCCAAACTCATCATCGCGGGTGCCTCGGCCTATAGCCTGCACATTGACTTCGCACGCTTTGCCAAAGTGGCCAAAGACGTGGGTGCCATCTTCTTGGTTGACATGGCCCACTACGCGGGCCTCATCGCCGCTGGCCAATACCCCAACCCCGTACCGCACGCCGACGTGGTGACCTCCACCACCCACAAGAGCTTGCGCGGCCCACGCGGCGGCATCATCTTGATGAAAGCCGAGCACGAGAAAGCCATCAACAGCGCCATCTTCCCTGGCCTGCAAGGCGGCCCGCTGATGCACGTGATTGCCGCCAAGGCCGTGGCCTTCAAAGAAGCCATGCAACCTGAGTTCAAAGACTACCAAGCTCAAGTGGTGAAAAACGCCAAGATCGTGGCTGAAACACTCACGGCCCGTGGCCTGCGCATCGTCAGCGGCGGCACGCAAAGCCACGTGATGTTGGTGGACCTGCGATCCAAGAAAATTACGGGCAAAGAAGCCGAAGCAGCTTTGGGCGCTGCGCACATGACGATCAACAAGAACGCGATTCCGAACGACCCAGAAAAACCCTTCGTCACCAGCGGCGTGCGCATTGGTACACCAGCCATGACCACGCGTGGCTTCAAGGACGAAGAGGCTCGTATCACCGCCAACTTGATTGCGGATGTGTTGGACAACCCACACGATGAAGCCAACATTGCAGCGGTGCGAGCCAAGGTACATGCGCTGACCGCTAAGTTTCCTGTTTACAAGTAACGTCTGATCGCCCCCCTTCCTCTGCGTCGGGGGTTTTGTTTTTAGGTGGCTTGTTTTCGTGGAGGTTTCTCGCCGGAGATGGCACGGGTTGCAGGCACGGTGGGCTCTTCATACTGGGTACAGAAATCATCACCCGCCGTACCCACAACCCGCGCTGTGTGAGTTAGGACTGGTTCGCTCGTTGCATTGCGACTTTGCTGGCACGACCCGTCCGCGTGAAGTCTGCGAGCGGTGCAACTTCGTTCGAACAACTGCGACGATTGAACCATGCGAGCGAAGCAACGCACGTCGCAGACTGAGGGTGTTTGGTATTGGCCGCTGACGATTTGTGGTACGCCTGATGAGGAAGCGGCCGATACCAAACACCCTCAGCGAGCCCCGCAAAAAAAGAACGCAGACAAGAACAAATAAGCACAGATTAAAGCAAAACCGAGAACACCCCATGAAATGTCCCTTCTGCGGCCACCTAGAAACCCAAGTCGTCGAGACCCGCATGTCCGAAGACGGTAACTCCATTCGCCGCCGCCGCCAATGCGGGGCGTGTGAAAAGCGTTACACCACCTACGAGCGCCCCGATGTCAGTTTTCCCAACATCGTCAAAAAAGACGGGCGCCGCATCGACTACAAACGCAACAAACTCTTGGACTCCATGAGCCTCGCCCTGCGCAAACGCCCCGTCAGCACCGAGCAGGTAGACAACGCGATTGAGCGCATCGAAGAAAAACTTCTGGCACTTGGCCAACGCGAAGTGCCCTCCACCCGCATTGGTGAGTTGGTGATGCGAGAGCTCAAAAAACTCGACAAAGTGGCCTACATCCGCTTTGCCAGCGTGTACCGCAGTTTTGAAGACATTGACGACTTCAAGAGCTTGGTGGACGAAGTTCGCAAATAGTTTTCGAGTTTTAGCAAACAGCCAAACCACCTTCAAAACCTAGCATTTGCAATATGCAAACGCTAGGTTTTTTTGTCGCTAAACAGACAACGCAGCAAGGCTTCACCTTCACCGAACTTTTGGTGTGCCTTGGCGTGATCGCCAGCTTGGCTGCCTTTGCCACCCCTGGCTTGCAGAGGCTCCAAGAACGCCATCGTGTGGATGCCGCCCGCGATCAACTACTCAACGACTTGCAAGCCTCTCGCCTGCGGGCGCTACAGCGCAGCGAGCCTTTGCAAGTCGCACGTTTGCGCGATTGCGCTTGGGCCACATCGACAGAAACCGATTGGAGTTGCGGCTGGGAGATTCGTCTCAAGTCCAACTCAACCGTGCTGCAAGCCTCGCCACTGCACACCCCGTTGCAAGTGACGTTTGGCAAGTCAACCCCGCTCGATGTCAGCGCACGCGGCGACTTGGGCAACGTGGGGGACCGATGGGTCATCCGATCACGCAACACCGCGCTGGGCATTGCCAGCGTGGTGTGCCTCAACAGCACCAGCCGTTTACGCTGGCAGTCGGGCGAGTCATGCAACTGAACCGCGTCACGGGCTTTGCCTTGGTCGAAGCATTGGTGGCTATGCTGGTGTTGGCCTTTGGCGTATTGGGTTTGTTATGGATGCACCAACACGCCTTGGTCTTGCAACGCCAACAACTTATGCGCTCGGTGGCCGCCGGCATTGCCGACGATTTGGCCGAACGCATGCAACTCAACGCGCCGCAGCGTGCCATGTATGCCCGAACGTGGGGGACAAGTGCAAGTGCAACAGCCAGCGCCAGCCACAACTGCGCGGCCACCGCCTGCAACCGCAGCGAACTCGCACAGTGGGATGTGCAGCAACTCCAGACCGCCTTGCAAACCCAGCTTCCAGAGGGCGATGCTGCGGTGTTCAACCTCGCAGACACACCGGCTTGGTGGGGCATCGTCATCGCTTGGCGCGATGCCACCGAAACCTACCGCACTGACACCACCGCTGGCACACCGCCCTGCCCCGCGCAAATGAGCTGTTGGCGCTTGTTCTTGCGGCCTGAGCGATGAGGCGCCTGCCATGACCACCTTGTTGCCTCAACGTGGCTTGACCTTGCCAGAGCTGCTGCTCGGGCTGGGCTTGGGGCTGCTGGTGACCGCCGCAGGCCTGTCCGCGTATGGCAGCAGCCAACAGACTTGGGCCGCGATGGCGGCAGCCGACGCAGTCCATGCCAATGCCCGCATGGCCCTGCACACCGTGCGTGAGCAAGCACACCTAGCAGGCGGCGTCTATCTCAGTGCAAGCAACAGCTCCGAAGGGGGCATCACCGTGGACTTATCACCGACGGAGGAAGCTGGGCAAGCTGCCCTCGCGGGCGTCGAAGGTAGCAAATACGTCGAAAGCCTCAGGTTAGGACATTGGCATGCCTTTGATGCACTGGATTGCCAAGGCAACACCAGCAGCACACAAGCCACCGTGAGCAACCACTACAAACTCAACACCAACAAAGAGCTGACCTGCAAAGACCTCAACCTCAGCGGCAGCACCTACCAAGCCTTGGCCGAAGGCGTGGAAGACTTCCAGCTTCGCTACGCCGAAGCGAACCCAAGCAGCCAAACCATGCAATGGAAAACCGCAGACCAAGTCAGCGCCATGTCGCAGGTCATGGCCATTGAAGTGTGCTTGCGCGTGGCCAGCATCAATACCGTTCACAACGCCAAACCCAATGCAGATCAAACAGGCTGTCAAGGCGAGGCACTCGCCGCCGATGGCCGCGTGCGCCGCGTGTTCAAACGCGTCATGACACTGCACAACCGCCAAGGCCTGATGCCATGAGCCACGCCAGACATGCTGCACACGGCCTTGCCTTGCCCACACTCATGGGCTTGCTGGCGATGGCCAGCCTCGCCACGCTGTTGGCCATGCGCCATCTGTGGGTGAACGAGTTGCTGCTCAACGCCGAAGCCGACCAGCTGCGCACCCGACACAAAGCGCAAGCCGTCTTGCCACTGGCGGTGCAAGACATCGTGGGCCCCAGCAACGCCGCCAGCAGCCCAAGCGACACCAGCCCCACCACCGACATGCGCCACACCGTGGGCACTGACACACAAACCCATGTGTTCTTCCCCTCGTCTGTGGCCGACTATCCCGTGCTGCGCCAACGCCTAGGTGCAGACATCTGCCGCGCAGGCATTTGCGCCCCCACCGTGCTAGACGCCAGCGCCAACACAGCCAGCTACTGGAAGGCCAACACCGCATCAGCCATGCCCGTGGCAGCGCAAGACATGCCTGAGGGTGCGGGTACAGCGGGTTACTGGGTGGAGGTGTGGCCACGCACAGAGAGCGGTCAGTTCATCTACCGCATCACCGTCTTGACCAACGGCGTCTTGCCCGGCAGCAGCACGGTGCTGCAAGCCATTTGGACACGCCCCACTCCCACGGCCACCAGCGGCCAATGGCAGAGCTGGCATGTGCTGCACAACTGACCGAGCAAGCGCACCATGACATCACACACACACCGCAGCCGGGGCTTTAGTCTGATCGAACTGCTCATCACCGTCGCCTGCATCGCAGTCTTGGCCAGCATGGCGTGGCCCAGCTACCAGCAACACCTGTTGCGCAGCCAACGCACCCAAGCGCGGGCGTCGTTGCTGCAAGCCGCACATTGGCTTGAGCGTGCGGCCAGCGCCAACGGAAGCTACCCCAAGCTGGCGGATGTACCCGCCAGCGTGCTCGCCATCCCCAGCCAGCGCTATGTGCTGCAACTCACCACCACCGCACAAACTTACACCTTGCGTGCGCAACCTGTAGGGCCACAAGCAACGGATGAATGCGGCACGCTCACCCTCAATCAATTGGGGGAACGTGGGGTGCTGAACGCCAAACAAAGCAGCGCCATCTGCTGGAGCCTTTGACGCGGCATCACACCAAGGGTTGGCACGCCGCCGATAATGCCGCCCATGCCCACACACACACCCTTCACCGTCACTGACACCGCCCACATGGCCCAAGCCTTGGCCTTGGCAGAGCAAGCCCTGTTCATCACCAGCCCCAACCCCCGTGTGGGCTGCGTCATCGTCGGCGCTGACGGTGCCGTGCTCGGCAGCGGTCACACCCAACGCGCAGGCGGAGCCCATGCCGAAATCATGGCCTTGCGTGATGCGCAAGGCCATCGCCGCGACGTGGCAGGTGCCACCGCGTATGTGACGCTGGAGCCTTGCAGCCACCAAGGACGCACTAGCCCCTGCTGCGACGTCCTCATCCAAGCGGGCCTGGCCCGTGTGGTGGTGGCCTTGCAAGACCCCAACCCCCAAGTGGTCGGCCAAGGCATCGCCCGTTTGCGTGCTGCGGGTGTGCAGGTGGATGTGGGCTTGCGCGAAGCGCAAGCCCACGAACTCAACCTCGGGTTTTTCAAACGCATGACGCACGGCACACCGTGGGTGCGCCTGAAGATCGCTGCCTCGCTAGACGGCCAAACCGCGCTGGAGAACGGCGTGAGTCAGTGGATCACCTCTGCCCCCGCGCGTGACGATGGTCACGCATGGCGTGCTCGCGCATGCGCGGTGCTCACCGGCATCGGCACTGTGTTGGAGGACAACCCACAACTCGATGTGCGCGCCATCCCAACGCCACGCCAGCCCACACTGGTGGTGATGGACAGTCAACTCGAAACGCCACTCACCGCCCAACTGTTCAAGCCGCAACGCCCCGTGTGGATTTACTGCGCAGTCGACCACGCCAAACGCCGCCAAGCCCTGGAGGCCCAAGGCGCCCGCGTGGTGTGCCTGCCCAATGCCACTGGCAAGGTGAACCTTGCGGCCATGCTGCAAGACCTTGGGCAAAAACAGATCAACGAAGTTCATGTGGAAGCTGGCCACAAACTCAACGGCTCCCTGCTGAGCGAAGGCTTGGTGGATGAGTTGCTCACCTACCTCGCGCCCAAGCTCATGGGCCAAGGCCGAGGCATGACCAACCTCGGATCATTCACCACGTTGGATGATGCAAAAGCCCTCACGTTTCACGAAGTGACACAAATCGGAGCTGATTTAAGGATATTGGCCCGCCTTGCGCGGTAAGCGGGCTGTAAACCTGCGAAAATATCGCCATGTTCACCGGAATCATCACCGGCGTGGGGCGCATCACCGCTGTCCACGACCTGGGTAGCTCTTTAAGCCACGGCAAGCGTCTCACCATCGAGGCCCCTGCCGCGTATCTCAACGACGTCGCACTGGGGGACAGCATCGCGCTCAACGGTGCTTGCATGACGGTCACCAGCTTCGACCTTGACACACACATCTTCACCATCGACATCTCGGCTGAATCACTGGCTCGCACCAGTGGTTTGACCGAGCTTGGCCGCGTCAACCTTGAAAAAGCTTTGCGCGCGCATGACCGCTTGGGCGGCCACATCGTGTCCGGCCATGTAGACGGCATTGGTCATGTGAGCCACTTTGCGCAAATCGGCGAAAGCTGGGAGCTGCGCATCATGGCGCCCACCGACCTCGCTAAATACTTGGCCTACAAAGGCTCCATCACCATCAACGGGGTGAGCCTGACGGTCAACCGTGTGAAAGACTTTTTTGACGCCGACGGTCCCTTGGGACTGCGCGGTGCAGAAGTCAGCATCAACCTCATTCCTCACACCTTGGACAACACCGCTTTGGGCTCACTCAAAACGGGCAACACGGTGAACCTCGAAATTGACACCGTGGCCCGCTATGTCGCAAGAATGCTTGCAATGTCATCGGATGCCTGATCCTCTTGCCTCACATCCGCAGGACAAGGCCATCACACACACAAATTTATCAAAGGATTTACTCATGCTTCACCGTCGCTCGTTCATCACTCAAGCAGCAAGTGCCGCCGCTGGCATAACTTTGCCCAGCAAAATGCTGCACGCGCAAACCAATGCACCTGCGTGGGATTTTCTGGTTCCTGGCGATGTGATTGATGTGATCGCACCATCTTCCCCCGTTGACAATCCGAAAGAGCGTTACGCCAAGATCAGGGCGTATTTCGCCAACACGCCTTTTCAGGTGAACATCCCAGAAGACATGATTGAACCCACCTCTCCTTTGGACGAGGCCAACACGATTGAAAAACGCGCACAGTTCCTTCACAACGCCTTGACATCAAACTCAAAGGCAATTTGGGCCATTGGCGGCGGCGGCTGGGGCAGCAGCATATTAGGGGCGCTAACGCGCTACCCTCGCCCCGCCAAAGTCAAACCTATTCTTGGCTATTCTGATGTGACGGCATTGCATGTTTATGCCAATGCTTATTTGAAGTGGCCATCGATTCACTCGGTCGTGCTGGGCATCAACGGGGATATATCCCCTGGGTGGAACCATAACGGAATCGGTTCCGCACTGGATGTTCTGAGCGGCAAAACACCTCACGTCACTTACCTCTTTTCCGCCTTGAACTCTAGGGCTGCGACTATGACAGAGGCGAAGACAAAAATCGTCGGCGGTAATTCGCTACTGGTATCTGCACTCAACGGCGCGCCCGACTTCACACTCGACACGCGGGGGAAGTTTGTGTTTTTAGAGTCAATTGCGGATGACCCTGGTCGGTTTTCCCGCAAGCTCATCGGCATGTCGTATTCCCATTTACTACAAAATTGTGCAGGGATTATTTTTGGGGATATTCTCCATGAGGGCGGGAAAGCGAACCCACCAGAGATACAAGCGCAATTCGATTACATCATTCGACGTTTTGCACAGCAGTTTGCCCCTGGGAAAATTGTGTTGAAAGCCAACGATCTTTTTGGACACGGCCCTACAAACATGCCTTTACCCATGAACACCGCGGCTGTTTTCAGCCGCCACGGTGACACCGTCACAGGCATCGTCAGCGCCAACCTTGTTTAAGCAGCTTTTATTGCTATCACAACAGCGGCTCATTGAAATTTTGGAGAACGATATGGCTTTTCGCATCAAATTTTTTCGAATGCTGCTCTTAATCTTGCTCTCGTGTGCGAGCCATTTGGCTTGGAGCGAGCCGACATGTAAGCCCTCATGCAAGGTTTACCTCACGATTGATGATGGGCCTCTTGCTGGCGCAGCTAACATCATGGACGTGTTTTCACAAGAAAAAGTGCCCGTCACCTTGTTCATGGTGGGGATGCATGTCCAGAGCTATCCTGATGGTGAACAACTTCTCAAACAAGCCAAAGCGCTGAACCATGTGCAAGTCGGCGACCACAGTTATTCACATGCACACGATCACTATCGATACTTCTATTCATGTCCTGAATGCGTGGTGAAGGACATGACGCAAGGAGCGCAAGTACTCGGCCTTGATTTTAAAAAATCAATTCCTTCGCGCTTACCTGGACGCAATGTTTTTCGATTGAAAAACCTGAAGCAAGATGATCCCTACATTGATGCGCAAGAACGTCTCAAAGAACAAGTAGATGACGACTTGGTATCTCGCGCTGGATTTGACTTGTATGGATGGGATTTGGAATGGGCCCATCTCTCCTTAGGCAAACCTGTACAGTCTGTGCCTCAATTGCTCAACGAGATAGATGATGCCTTCGAGACGGGCAGCACAACACGTGGAGGTAAGCTGATTTTATTGATGCACGATCAAATGTTTCCAAATCACTTCGATGGCCAATTGCAACTGACAATGTTGATCAAAGGTTTGCAACAGCGGGGTTATGTTCTCGACGACCTACGCAACTACTAAGAGGAATCACAAAGCACATGACTACTTTTAGAAGAATTTCGCCATGAGCAGCACACACACATCAACCCCAACGTCAACAACAAGCTCCGCTCATATCGCTTCCGTCGAAGACATCGTGGCCGACATGAAAGCCGGTCGCATCGTCATCTTGGTGGACGAAGAAGACCGCGAGAACGAAGGCGACTTGGTGCTGGCCTCTGACCACGTCACGCCCGAGGCCGTCAACTTCATGGCGCGTTTTGGTCGTGGACTGATTTGCCTCACGCTCACACGCGAGCGCTGCGAATATTTGAAGCTGCCGCCCATGGCCGCACGCAACGGCACGGTCTACAGCACCGCGTTCACCGTCTCCATCGAAGCCGCCGAGGGCGTGACCACCGGCATCTCTGCAGCAGACCGCGCCAAAACCATTCAAGTGGCTGTCGCCAAAGCCACCCAGCCTAGCGACTTGGTGCAGCCCGGCCATGTGTTCCCACTGCAAGCGGTCAACGGCGGCGTACTGATGCGCGCTGGTCACACCGAAGCGGGCTGCGACTTGGCCGCGATGGCGGGTTGCTCGCCCTCGTCCGTGATTTGTGAAATCATGAAGGACGACGGCACCATGGCTCGCTTGCCTGATTTGCAAATCTTCGCGGCAGAACACGGCCTAAAGATCGGCACCATCGCGGACCTGATTGCCTACCGCAGCCGCAACGAATCCTTGGTACACAAAGTCAGCTCGCGCCCCATGCAGACCGCGCATGGCGAGTTCACCGCCAACGCCTACAAGGATATGACCAGCGGCGACGTGCACCTAGCCCTTGTCAAAGGCTCTTGGGGTGCTGACGCCGAAGTGCTGGCCCGCGTGCACGAACCACTCTCGGTGCTCGATGCGCTAGAGCCCAGCCGCGTCATGCACTCTTGGGGCTTGGATGTCACCTTGGCGCGCATCAGCACCGAAGGTACAGGTGTGGTGGTGCTGCTCAACTGCGGTGAAAGCGGTGAGCAACTGCTCTCACAATTCGACGGCACGGCTCGCTCGGCCCATGGTCCCGAGCGTGGGCGCATGGACTTGCGCAGCTACGGCGTGGGCGCGCAAATCTTGCGTGACTGCGGCGTGCAAAAAATGCGCCTCATGGGCAACCCACGCCGCATGCCCAGCATGACGGGCTATGGACTTGAAATCACGAGCTATTTGTCCGGCGGATTCAAGGACGAAGTGCAACAAAGATGAACTGGTTATAGGTGGCTGAGGATGCGAGAGCATCATGGCCGCTTTAACCGCCAAGTCGAAGTTGCCCAATGTACAAGCACCTCAGCCGAGAAGAACGATACCAAAT
>NZ_JAVKLW010000014.1:0-7988 GCF_031538885.1 Limnohabitans sp. | reverse complement strand
TGAGTGGTTTGTGATTGACGCCACCGATAAGGTGCTCGGACGAGTAGCCAGCGAAGTTGCTCTCCGTTTGCGCGGCAAACACAAAGCCATTTACACACCCCACGTCGATACAGGTGACTTCATCGTCATCATCAACGCTTCCAAGATCAAGGTCACAGGTGCCAAGTCTTTGGACAAGGTGTACTACCGTCACTCGGGCTATCCTGGCGGTATCACTGCAACGAATTTCCGCGATCTGCAAGCCAAGCACCCTGGCCGCGCGATTGAGAAGGCTGTCAAGGGCATGTTGCCCAAAGGCCCACTCGGTTACGCCATGATCAAAAAGCTCAAGGTGTATGGCGGTGCAGAGCACCCACACACCGCACAACAGCCTAAAGTGCTGGACATCTAAGGAGCCGAAATGATTGGTGAATGGAACAACGGCACCGGCCGTCGCAAATCAAGCGTCGCTCGCGTGTTTCTAAAAAAAGGCTCCGGAAAAATCACGATCAACGGTAAAGACATCGCCGCATACTTCGGCCGTCAAACCTCGATCATGATCTCGAAGCAACCCTTGATGCTGACCAACAACGGCGAAGCGTTTGACATCCAAGTCAACGTGCACGGCGGTGGTGAGTCTGGACAAGCAGGCGCAGTGCGCCACGGTATTACCCGTGCTTTGATCGACTACGACGCAGCGTTGAAGCCCGTCCTGTCACAAGCTGGTTACGTGACACGTGATGCGCGTGAAGTCGAACGTAAAAAGGTCGGCTTGCACTCTGCGCGTCGCCGCAAGCAGTTCAGCAAGCGTTAATTCGCACCTGTTTTGCCAAAGGCCGCATGGGTTCGCCCTTGCGGCTTTTTTCATGGGTGTTGGGCAGGGTAAATTCCCATGTTGCAAGCAGCGTCTCTAGGCTGTGCGTCGCGCTATTCCCGACTAAAGCGATATACTTTTGAGCATTGATTTAGGAGTCCTCTCATGAGCGCAGTCGCCGACAGCATCCAAACCGAAATGCCATCCCCTTTTGTCTTCACCGACAGCGCGGCAGCCAAGGTAGCGGACTTAATCGCGGAAGAAGGCAACCCTGATTTGAAGCTGCGCGTGTTCGTCCAAGGTGGCGGGTGCTCAGGTTTTCAATACGGCTTCACGTTCGATGAAGTCGTGAATGAAGACGACACCACCATCCAGAAAAACGGCGTGTCTTTGCTAGTCGATGCCATGAGCTACCAATACCTGGTGGGCGCAGAGATTGATTACAAAGAAGACTTGCAAGGCGCGCAGTTCGTCATCAAGAACCCGAACGCGGCATCAACTTGCGGCTGTGGTTCGTCGTTCTCAGCCTAATTAGGCTTTAAAAATTCCACCCAGTATGCGGGCGCCTTGAGCGCCCGTCACTTTTGGTAGGTTGCCGGGCAGGCCGAGCAAGGTTTGTCGGGCTAGCCAAGCAAAGGCGGCCGCCTCGACTTGCAAAGGCGGCATGCCACGGTCGGCAGATGACAGCACACGCACATGGGGTAGGCCTGCTTGCAGGCGCGACATCAAGAACCCATTCAACGCACCGCCACCACACGTGATGAGTTCTTTGGCATCAGGTGCATGCCGCAACACATCGTTCAAGCACGCACGTGCGGTGAACTCGGTGAGTGTGGCTTGCACATCGGCAGCGTCGGCATTGGCAAACCCACTGAGTCGATGGGTCAACCACGTGGGGTGAAACAAATCACGCCCTGTGCTTTTGGGGGGCATCTGTTCTAAGTACGGTTCGGCGAGCAAGGCCTGCAACAAAGGGGCGATGACGGCGCCGCTGGCACCCCATGTGCCGTTGTCGTCAAAGGCCTTACCCGTGTGTTGTTGGCACCAGCTGTCTAGCAGCGCATTGCCGGGACCGCAATCAAAGCCTAGCACATCCCTGTTGCTGTGCAGCACACTGAGATTGGCAATGCCGCCTATGTTGAGCACACCCACCGTGTTGTCGACTTGGCTAAAGATGCCTTGGTGAAATACAGGCACCAAAGGGGCACCTTGGCCGGCGGCAGCGACATCGCGGCTGCGGAAGTCGGCCACCACATCTATGCCCGTCAGCTCTGCGAGCAAGGCGGGGTTGTTGAGTTGCAGCGTGTAGCCCGTGCCATCAAAGGCGCCTGGTTGGTGGCGCACGGTTTGTCCGTGTGCGCCGATGGCGCGTACATCACGCGGTTGTGTCTGGGTGTTCGCGAGCAGAGCGTGTACCGTGTACGCATAGACGCGGACCAAACCATTGGCCGCAAGCGCGGCGCGGTGCAACTCGTTGTCAGACGCAGCGTTGAGGGCCAGTAGCTCTTGTTTGAGCGCAGAGGCAAAGGGCATGGCGTGATGCGCCAACACGCGAGGTTGCGGGCCGCTGAAATCGGCCAACACGCCATCCACACCGTCGAGTGAGGTGCCCGACATCAAACCAATGAAAAGCTGAGGCAATGCCGCAGAGCCTGACATTTATTCTGCGCGGCTCACTTGGGTGCTGGCGGCGGCGGTTAAATCGATCTTGGCAATGGCTGCGTAACGTTTGAACTGCTCGCGCGCAGCGGTAGACACCTCGACAGCAACGCTTTGGCGCGCCATGGTGAGTGGGTCTTTGTGTTGACCATTCACGCGAAATTCAAAATGCAAATGTGGGCCAGTGGCCCAGCCTGTTGAGCCCACCAAGCCCAATGTTTGGCCCTGTATGACCGATTGACCGCGTGTGACGTTGAGGCGGCTCAAGTGGGCGTAAACCGTGGTGTGGCCATTTGCATGTTTGACCATCACCACATTGCCAAACCCGCCTTGTGCGCCTGCCACATCCACAATACCTTGACCCACGCTGCGCACGGGCGTGCCTGTGGGGGCTGCATAGTCCACGCCAAGGTGAGCACGCCAAGTTTGCAAGATGGGATGGAAGCGCATCTTGAAGCCACTGGTCATGCGCGAGAAGGCGAGAGGTGATGTCAAGTAAGCACGGCGCAGGCTGAGGCCATCCGCGTTGAAATACCCGCCTTCTTTGGCCCCTGCTTCTTTGAACCAAAACGCTTGGTGTGTTTTCCCGTTGTTCACAAACTCGGCAGACAGTACACGGCCTGTGCGCAGTGTTTCACCATCGGCTTCGAGCGACTCATAGACCACCGCAAAGCGGTCGCCTTTGCGCAGTGCGCGGTGAAAGTCAATGTCGCCGGCAAAGATGTCGGCCAATTGGCTGGCCACGCTGTCGGGAATGTTGGCCTCATCGGTGGCCGCAAACAAGGAGCTTTGAATCATGCCGTTGCCCATGCGGCTGCTCACCGTGAGGTTGGCAGTTTCTTGGCGCTCAACAAAACCGGTTGCCGTGCGCTCCATCACCCAGCGGGTGAATTGCTCGCCGTCGTCATTGGCCCAACGTGCGGTCAAGCGTGTGAGGCGGTGGTCGGCATCGCCTTCCACGCTCACCATGCGACCCGCGCGGCCAATGAACTGTTGGCGTGCCGTGCGGGCGTTGCGCAAATAGGCGGTCGCTTCTGGGTCACTCAGGCCTAAGCGCGAGAGCAGGCTGTCTGCGGTATCGCTTGAGCGCGTGAGGTCGGAGCGAAACAGTTGCAAAGAATTGTTGTCGGTCCACAAGCTGGGCAGTGACGTGGTGTTGACGCTTTCCACCACTTGTTGCAAGGGGAGCCTGGAGGCGCCATCGTCCAAATTGGCGACTGCAAACGCACCGCCACCGAGGACCGATAACGCGACCGCAACGCTCAACAAGATGCGGCGGTGTTGTGAATCAAGGCTATTTTGCAGGCGCGTGGCCCACAAAGAAAAGAGTGGCTGCAAGGTATTTCTCCGGCAGTAAGTAAAAGGCGGGGGGCAAAGCCCAAGGCCTCAAGGTTTGGGCCTCTAAAATCAGGCTCAAACACCAAATCGGTGAGTATACCTTGTACGGTAAAAAATCCTTATGAATCAAGCATCTTTACAAAACCACCCCGTCACTGACCGCGTTCTTGAAGCCTTAGCTGTCACCCAGCGTGGCTGCGATGAGCTGATTCCTGAAGACGCATGGGTGAAAAAGCTGGCGCGCTCCGAGGCCACAGGCCAGTCGCTGCGCATCAAATTGGGACTCGACCCCACCGCGCCCGACATCCACATCGGCCACACCGTGGTGCTCAACAAGATGCGGCAGTTGCAGGATTTGGGGCACCAAGTCATCTTTTTGATTGGCGACTTCACCAGTTTGATCGGTGACCCTTCGGGGCGCAACAGCACGCGCCCACCGCTCACGCCTGAGCAAATCAAGGTGAATGCCGAAACGTATTACAAACAAGCCTCGTTGGTGCTGGACCCCGCTAAAACCGAAATTCGCTACAACAGCGAGTGGTGCATTCCGCTGGGCTCGATGGGCATGATTCAGCTGGCCTCCAAATACACCGTGGCGCGCATGATGGAGCGCAACGACTTTCATGACCGCTTCCACGCCAACACGTCCATCAGCGTGCACGAATTTTTGTACCCTCTCATGCAAGGCTACGACTCGGTGGCTTTGAAGTCAGATTTGGAATTGGGCGGCACCGACCAAAAATTCAACTTACTCATGGGCCGTCATTTGCAAGCCGAATACGGCCAAGAGGCGCAGTGCATCTTGACCATGCCGCTGCTCGAAGGCTTGGACGGTGTGGAAAAAATGTCCAAGTCCAAAAACAACTACATCGGCATCAGTGAAGCGCCCAACACCATGTTTGCCAAAGTGCTGTCCATCTCGGATGTATTGATGTGGCGCTGGTACACCTTGTTGTCGTTCAAGTCGATGAGTGAGATTGCTGCCTTCAAGAAAGAAATCCAAGGCGGCCGCAACCCCAGAGACGCCAAGGTGGCCTTGGCCAAAGAAATCACCGCCCGCTTCCACGGCGCTGCCGCAGCCGAAGCCGCAGAGCAGGACTTCATCAACCGCAGCAAAGGCGGTGTGCCAGATGACATTCCTGACGTGGCCTTGCTTGGAGCGCCCATGGGCATGGGTGCCTTGCTCAAAGCCGCAGGCTTGGCCCCGTCCACCAGTGAAGCCAACCGTTTGATTGACGGCGGTGGCGTACGCGTGGACTCCAGTGTCGTCAGCGACAAAGGCTTGAAGCTCGACGCTGGGACGTTTGTGGTGCAAGTGGGCAAGCGCAAATTTGCGCGTGTCACACTGGCTTAATCAGTCCAAGTGAGACTAGCCCCATGAACCGGACCACGATTAAAAAATGGCTCTCGCCCAGAGGCTTGCTTGGCGCGTCCGTGGTGGTGGCTTGCATCACCATTGTGCTCAAAACTTTGGCATGGCATCTCACCGATTCCGTGGGCTTGCTGTCGGACGCCATGGAGTCGCTGGTCAACTTGGCCAGTGCGGTGTTTGGCTTGATGATGGTCACTGTCGCCGCCAAACCCGCCGATGCAGACCACCCTTACGGTCATCACAAAGCCGAGTATTTTTCATCCGGCTTCGAAGGTATTCTCATCGTGGTGGCTGCGCTGGGCATCATTTGGGCGGCTAGTCATCGCATTTTTGACCCGCAAGCCTTAGAGCAAGTCGGCCTGGGTCTGGCCTTGTCGGTGGCCAGTTCTGTCTTGAACGGCTTGCTGGCTTGGGCCATGTTCAGCGCTGCCAAAGAACACCGATCAATTGCCCTGGAGGCTGATGCGCGTCATTTGGTGACCGATGTCTGGACCTCCGTGGGCGTGGTGCTGGGCATTGCTTTGGTGAGCTACACCGGCTGGCTCTGGATGGATGCGCTGGTGGCCATTGGTGTGGCGCTGAACATCCTCAAAGAAGGTTGGCACCTGATTTGGGGGGCATCGCAAGGCTTGATGGACGAAGCAGTGGAGCCCGAAGTTCTGGCGCAAATCCACACGGTGTTGAACGATGTGTCGCTCAGCCACGAAGAGGTGGGGGCAGACCACACGCACCTCGTGCGCTTTGATCACGTGATCACGCGCAAAGCAGGGCAACGCCGCTTTGTCGATTTGCACATGCACATGCCTGCTGAGTGGACGTTGGGTCGCGCCGCGACCTTTCGTGCGCATGTGGAATATGCACTGATGAAGGCCGTACCAGGCTTACGCGCCACGATTCAGTTGCTGCCTGACGATGTCGAGGCGCATGTCGACGACCCGAAAGACAGCATATGAAAGTCGTGTTGCAACGTGTGAGCGAAGCCCGCGTGGTGGTGGCGGGGCAAGCCGTGGGCGAAATTGCGCAAGGCCTGATGGTCTTGTTGTGCGCCGAGCGTGGTGACACCGAGGCCGTGGGGCAAAAGATGCTCGACAAAATATTGAAGCTGCGCGTGTTCTATGACGATGCAGGGAAGATGAACCGCAGCGTGGTGGATGTGAAGGGCGGCTTGTTGGTGGTCAGCCAATTCACCTTGGCGGCGGATACGCGTAGTGGCACGCGCCCTAGTTTTACCAGCGCAGCCCCCGCCGAAGAGGGCCGTCGCTTGTATGACGCGTTTGTCGCGCAAGCCAAAGCGCGGCACCCGCAGGTGCAAACTGGCATCTTTGGTGCAGATATGCAGGTGCATTTGGTCAACGACGGCCCCGTGACCATCCCCATCACGATAATCGGTGCATGACCGATTCAAAAACTACCGCGACATCCTTTGCCACCTTGAGCCTCGCGGCCTCTTCCTTCGATAACTTGACGCAACTGGGCTACACCCAGATGACCCCCATCCAAGCCGCCAGCTTGGCCCTCACCTTGGCGGGGCGCGACTTGATCGCCCAAGCCAGCACAGGCAGTGGCAAGACAGCGGCCTTTGGCATTCCCTTGGTCGAAAAACTCGACCCCGCGCAATTCGACGCACAAGCACTGGTGCTGTGCCCCACACGCGAATTGGCCGACCAAGTGACGCAAGAGATTCGCCGTTTGGCACGCGCAGTCGGCAACATCAAAGTGGTCACGCTGTGTGGTGGCGTGGCCTTGCGTGGTCAGACCGTCAGCCTAGAGCATGGCGCGCATGTGGTGGTGGGCACACCTGGTCGCATCATGGACCACTTGGAGCGCGGCGCGCTCAACTTGCAAGGCTTGAAGATGTTGGTACTCGACGAGGCGGACCGCATGTTGGACATGGGGTTTTTTGACGATATCGCCAAGGTGGCGCGTCAGTGCCCCAAAGACCGTCAAACCTTGTTGTTCTCGGCCACCTACCCTGAGGGCATTGCCAAGATTGTCTCGCAATTCATGCGTGAGCCGCAAACCGTCAAGGTGCAAGCACAACACGATGCCCAAAAAATCAAACAGATTTTTTATGAGGTGTCCAACAGCGAGCGCCTCCACGCCGTGTCACAACTGCTCAACCACTTTCGCCCTGAATCCACCTTGGCGTTTTGCAACACCAAGCAGCAATGCCGCGATTTGGTGGCGGTGCTGCAAGCGCAAGGCTTCAGTGCCTTGGCGTTGTTTGGTGAACTCGAGCAACGCGAGCGTGACCAAGTGCTGGTGCAGTTTGCCAACCGCAGCTGCTCCGTCTTAGTTGCCTCCGATGTGGCTGCGCGTGGTTTGGACGTGGCGAACTTAGAAGCAGTCATCAATGTGGATGTCACACCAGATGCCGAGGTGCACATCCACCGCATTGGTCGCACAGGTCGAGGCGATGCGGAAGGTTTGGCCTTGTCCTTGGTCAGCATGGACGAGATGGGCAACGTCGGCAAGATCGAGCAACTGCAAGGTCGGGAATCGACATGGGCGCCTCTCAGCAGCTTGACGCCCGCCGCTGGCGGCATCTTGCAGCCACCGATGGCGACTTTGCAAATTGTGGGTGGCCGCAAAGAGAAGATTCGCGCGGGCGATGTGTTGGGAGCCTTGACTGGTGAAGCGGGTTTTGCCAAAGAGCGAGTGGGCAGGATCAATGTGAACGAGTTTTCCACCTATGTGGCGGTGGTGCGCAGCATTGCGCACGAAGTCGTCCAGCGTTTGAGCGCAGGGCGCATCAAAGGCAAGACGGTGAAAGTGCGTTTGCTGCAAGAGGCTTCAGGCCGTTGAGTTGCCCTGATGACGCTTATG
>NZ_JAVKLW010000013.1:0-24008 GCF_031538885.1 Limnohabitans sp. | reverse complement strand
TTGGTATCGTTCTTCTCGGCTGAGGTGCTTGTACATTGGGCAACTTCGACTTGGCGGTTAAAGCGGCCATGATGCTCTCGCATCCTCAGCCACCTATAACCAGTTCATCTTTGTTGCACTTCGTCCTTGAATCCGCCCTTTGAATAACAGGTGGCACTGGCATGCAAGCAAATCGCCGCAGCACTGGCCACATTGAGCGACTCTTCGCCGCCAGGCTGGGCAATGCGCACATGCAGTGCCGCACGTTCGGCCAAAGTAGGTGATACGCCCTGCCCTTCATGGCCCATGAGCCAAGCGCACGGCATGGGCAGTTTGGCTTCGGCCAACAAGGTGTGCAAAAACGGGCCTCGGTGCGAACTAGTGGCAATCCACGGCATGTCCAAGGCACGCAAGTCGTCAGCACTCAAGCCTTCGACCAAGTGCAAGCCGAAATGCGCACCCATGCCAGCGCGCAAAACTTTGGGTGACCACAAGGCGGCCGTGCCTTTGATGGCCAGCACTTGTTGGAAGCCAAAGGCCGATGCACTACGCAAGATGGCCCCCACATTGCCTGCGTCTTGCACACGGTCAAGCACCACGGTGGGCGTGCTAACTTGCACCTCTTGCGAGGTGGGCGCTGCCAAGACAAAGCCCATTTTGGCCGGGGACTCGAGGCTACTGATTTCGGCAAACAGCGCATCGGGCAACACAGTGTTGCGCGTGGCCGCTTGTGTCCACTCACGCGGCGCGGTGGCCCAGAGCGATTCCGCAAACACGGCATGCTCAGGCATCACGCCACGAGCGAGTGCGGCGCGGTACAGGTGGTCGCCCTCGAGCCAGACACGGCCAAGCCTGCGGTAAGCCGTGCTGTCTTGCGACAGGCGGCGTAGGTCTTTGACCAAGGGGTTGTCGCGCGAGGTGATGAGGTTCATTTCAACACCCCGGCCACAGGCGCAAACGAGGTGCGGTGCCAAGGTGTGGCACCGTGCTCTTTGAGGGCTTGCAGATGGGCCGCTGTGCCATAGCCTTTGTGGGCATCAAAGCCGTATTGCGGGTATTGGGTGTGAAGCTGTTGGCACCAACGGTCGCGGTGGACTTTGGCCAAGATGGAGGCGGCTGAAATGGCGGGCACTTTGCTGTCGCCTTTGACGATGGCTTCGGCCAACACATCGAGGACGGGCAAGCGGTTGCCATCGACCAAGACTTTGTGGGGCTTGAGACGCAAACCTTCTACCGCACGACGCATGGCCAGCAGCGTGGCTTGCAAGATGTTGAGTTCGTCAATTTCTTCCACGCTCGCCTCAGCGATGGAGCAGCACAGGGCTTTGGCGCGAATTTCGTCATACAAGCGTTCGCGCTTTAAGGCGGTGAGTTTTTTAGAGTCGGCCAAACCCACAATGGGGTTCAAGTCATCCAAGATGACGGCGGCCGCCACAACGGGGCCAGCCAGTGGGCCGCGCCCTGCTTCGTCCACCCCCGCGATCAAGCCAGCGGGGACACCCCAAATGAGTGCGGCTTGTTCAGCGCGCAAGAACTTTTTCGATCGCATAGGCCGCCAGTGCGGGTGTGTCGCGACGCAGCGTGTCATGCAACATGGCAAAGCGTTGTTGAACAGCGGTAACCGCCGCAGGGTTGCGCAGCCACTGCAGGACGGCGTGTGCCAAGGCATCGGGGGTGGCGGCGTCTTGCAACAACTCAGGCACCACAAAGTCTTGGCACAGGACGTTGGGCAAACCAACCCAGGGCTGCAATTTTTTGCGGCGCATGATTTGCCAACTGAGCCAGTTCATGTTGTAGGCAATCACCATGGGGCGTTTGAACAACGCCGCCTCAAGCGTGGCCGTGCCACTGGCAATGAGCGTCACATCGCAAGCGGCGAGCGCCGCGTGTGATTGACCGTTGAGCAGGATGAGGTTGGACACCTCACCCGCGCCTTGGGCAATCGCTTCAATGCGCGCACGCAGTGCAGGCATGGCGGGCAGCACAAAGTGCAAGCCCGGTTGCTGTTGGGCCATGCGTTGCGCGGCTTGCAAAAAATGATGCGCCAAATACTCAATTTCAGAGCTACGACTGCCCGGCAGCAAGGCCACCACGGTAGCGTCTTGCGGCAACCCCAAGGCTGCGCGGGCTGCGGCACGGTCGGGCACCTCGGGAATGGTTTGCGCCAGGGGATGGCCCACATAGGTGGCCTCAATGCCGTGCTGGGCCAGCAAGTTTGTCTCGAATGGGAAGATGCACAACACATGGTCCACGCTTTGACGAATTCTCTCGACACGGTCGGCACGCCACGCCCAGATGGAGGGGCACACGAAGTGAATGGTGGGAATGCCTTGGGCTTTGAGGTCGTGCTCCAAGTCAAGGTTGAAGTCGGGGGCATCTACACCGATGAAAGCGCTGGGTGGATTGGCCAACAACCGTTCACGCAACTGCTGGCGAATGCCCACGATTTCACGGTAGTGGCGTAGCACTTCCACATAACCACGCACCGCCAGTTTTTCGTAGGGCCACCAAGGCTCAAAGCCCTGCGCTGCCATGCGCGGCCCGCCAATACCTGCGCTGTGCATGTCGGGCCATTGCTTGCGCATGCCGCCCAGCAACAGACCTGCCAGCAAATCGCCCGAGGCCTCGCCTGCGACGAGCGAGAAAGACAGCGCCTCGGCCATAGGAGTTAGCGAATGATGCCGCGTTGCGGCGAGGTGTGGTTCAAGAAATCCAGCATCATGGCCACATCGGGCGCGGCCTCTGGTTTTTCTTGGGCCAAGGTGGCGATACGTTCTTTGGCCTGCTCGAGCGTCAAGTCGTCGCGGTACAAGGTCTTGTGCATGGCCTTCACCGCACTGATGCGCTCAGCAGAGAACCCACGACGGCGCAAGCCTTCAAAGTTCATCGAACGAGGCTCGGCGGGTTGGCCTTGGCACATCACAAACGGCGGCAAATCCGCAAACAAGAGCGAGTGCATCGCAGTGAAGCTGTGGGCACCGATGCGCACAAACTGATGAACCACGGTGAAGCCACCCAAAATCACCCAGTCGCCCACATGCACATGACCCGCCAACTGCGCACTGTTGGCGAAGATGGTGTGGTTGCCCACGTGGCAGTCATGGGCCAAGTGCACATAGGCCATGATCCAGTTATCGTTACCTACTTGGGTGACACCTGCGTCTCCAGGGGACCCAATGTTGAAGGTGCAAAACTCGCGGATGGTGTTGCGGTCGCCAATACGCAACTCGCAAGGTTCACCAGCGTATTTCTTGTCTTGCGGAATCGCGCCCAGCGAGTTGAACTGAAAAATACGGTTTTCTTTGCCAATGGTGGTGTGGCCTTCAATCACGCAATGTGGGCCGACTGTCGTACCCGCGCCGATACGCACATGTGGGCCAATGATGGTGTAAGGCCCCACTTGCACTGAGCTGTCTAGCTCGGCTTTGGAGTCTACAAGGGCGGTGGCGTGAATGAGACTCATCGTTGGCGTCTGGGCTGTTGCGTGTTTAGGCAATGGAGCGCATGGTGCACATCAAGTCGGCTTCGGTGGCGATGACATCACCCACTTTGGCACGTGCTTTGAACTTGAAGATGCCGGCTTTCATGCGGTCCAACTCCACTTCTAAGGTGAGTTGATCACCAGGCTCGACGGGGCGCTTGAAGCGTGCGCCGTCGATGCCGGCAAAGTAGTACACGGTCTTGTCATCGGGCGTGGCGCCCAAGGTGTCAAAGGCCAACAAGGCTGCGGCTTGTGCCAAGGCTTCCAAAATCAAGACGCCAGGCATGACGGGGTGGTGCGGGAAGTGGCCCATGAAAAACGGCTCATTGATAGTCACGTTTTTGAGCGCTTTGATGCTTTTGCCTTTTTCGATTTCCAACACGCGGTCCACCAACAAGATGGGATAGCGGTGCGGCAATTGCTTCAAGATTTGGTGGATGTCCATGCTCATTTTTTTTGACTTTCAAAAGCTGATTCGAGAGATTTGATGCGCTCGCGCAAGCGGTGCAGTTGGCGCAACGTGGCGGCGTTTTTCTCCCATGACGCATTGTCATCGATGGGGAACACACCACTGTATTGGCCGGGCTGATGGATCGAACGCATGACCACCGAGGCAGCAGAGATGTGTACGCCATCGGCGAGTTGTAAATGCCCCAGCACCACCGCACCACCACCAACAGTGCAGTTCGCGCCAATGCGCGCACTGCCTGCCACACCCGCGCAACCGGCCATGGCCGTGTGTGCGCCTACGTGCACGTTGTGACCAATTTGCACCAAGTTGTCGAGCTTGACGCCGTCTTCGATCACGGTGTCGTCCAAGGCCCCGCGGTCAATACAGGTGTTGGCCCCAATTTCCACATCGTTGCCAATGCGCACAGCGCCCAACTGTTCTATTTTTTCCCAACTGCCTTGAAACAAAGCGAAGCCAAAGCCGTCGGCCCCAATCACAGCACCGGCGTGAACAATGCAGCGTTCACCCATGTGGCAGTCTTCGCCGACGGTGATGCCGGACTTGAGCCAGGTGTGGGCACCAATGTGTGCGCCACGCTCAACTACGCACAAAGGGCCAATACGGGCGGTGGGGTGGACATGGGCATGGGGATGAATCACCGCGCTGGGATGCAGCAAGGGCTCATCATGCACGCGTGTGTGCTGACGCCACAACTGCGTGAGACGTGCAAAGTAGTGGTAGGGGTTGTCTGCCACGATCAACGCAGTGCGTGGGCTAGCCGTCTGCGCAACGTCGGACGAGACAATGACGCAAGCCGCCTGCGTGGTGACGAGTTGCGATTGGTACTTGGGGTTGCTTAAAAAGCTGATTGCATCGCTGCGCGCAGTGTCTAGCGGCGCGAGTTTTTGGATGAGGTGCTGAGGGTCGCCAATCAGACGACCACCCAAACTTTCAACAATTTTGCCGAGACTCAGTGCCACGACAAATTACTTAGCGGCGTTGATGACCTTGAGCACTTTGTCAGTGATGTCGTGCTTGGGGTTGATGTAGACAGCTTCCTGCAACACCAGGTCGTATTTCTCAGCCTCTGCCACTTGCTTGATGACGCGATTTGCACGTTCGAGCACTTGTTGGAATTCTTCGTTTTTACGAGCACTGAGTTCTTCTTGGAATTCCCGACGTTTACGCTGGAAATCACGATCTTGCTCACCCAATTGCTTTTGACGCGACACACGCTGAGACTCGGACAGCGTAGGCGCTTCGCGCTCAAACTTTTCAACCACAATTTTCAAAGCGTTACCAGAGTCGTTGAGCTCCTTTTCACGCTTAGAAAACTCTTGTTCCAACTTAATTTGCGCTTGCTTGGCTGTGTTGGCTTCTTTAAAGATACGGTCTGTATTGATGAAGCCGATACGGATTTCTTCAGCTTGCGCACAAAATGCGGCCAAGCCCAATACAACAGCGAACGAAATTTGGCGAGTAAACATGTTCATCAGAAAGATGTCCCGATTTGGAATTGCAATTGTTGGATTCTATCGCCTGGGAATGTTCGGATTGGACGCGCCCATGCAAATCGCAAAGGCCCCATGGGGGACACCCAACTCAAGCCGACACCATAGGCGCTGCGTAGCATACCGAGATCGACTTTTTGGAATTCGCCATAGACGTTACCCATGTCATAAAACCCGTATAAGCGCAGGGTGCGATCGTTACCCGCACCTGGAAATGGCGCCAAAAATTCGGTGTTAAGGGTGATCTTTTTTGCACCACCAATCACAGGACCGGTGATGTCACGCGGCCCCAAGGTCCCTTGCTCAAAGCCCCGCACAGAACCCAAACCACCGGAGTAGTAGTTTTTATAGAAAGGCAAATTTTGTCCGTTCATACCGTGACCCACACCTAGGTCACTATTGAAGGCAAAGGTGTATTGCTTGGTGATGGGGAAATATTGTTGGTATTGGCCGCCCAATTTGACATACCTACCATCACCAACGGCTCCCAACTCGGTGTTCAAGCGAATGAATTTTCCACTGTTGGGATTCAAATAACTGTCACGGCTGTCACGCGCCCAACCCACGGTCACGGGTACGTTTTGTGCGACGCATCCAAAATGCTGACACAACTCGGCATGGACACCCAGCATGTTGGTTCCTGAAACAAGCTCTGTGCGTTCAGCGGCTGTGCCAACAAACACACGGTCAAGCTCACTGAATGGCAAGCCAAAACGCAAGCCCAAACCCGAGGTAATCATGCGGTAGTTACCGCCCTGTTCCACATAAGGCTTGCTAGCACGATGGTAGAACTCGATGGTGCGTGATACGCCGTCTTCGGTGAAATAAGGGTCGGTGGTGTTGATGACGTAATACTGGTTGTACTTGCTTGTGCTGACCTGTAGCCCTAAGTTATGACCAGACCCAAAAACGTTGTCTTGCTGAATACCAAAAGAGAAGGTAACTTTTTCAGCACTCGAGAAACCAGCGCCCAAGGTCAGCATGCCCGTAGGTTTTTCGACCACGTTGACATTCAAGTCCACTTGATCTTGAGAGGATGGGACTTCTTGTGTGTCAATTTCCACATCTTTAAAGTAACCCAAGCGGTTCACGCGATCACGCGACAAGCGAATTTTTTCGCCGTCGTACCAGGATGACTCGGTTTGACGGAACTCACGACGCACGATTTTATCTCGTGTACGGTTATTGCCTGCAATGTTGATGCGGCGCACATAGGCGCGACGTGCGGGGTCGGCCACCAGCACCAATTTCACCCGATTGGTCGTTCGGTCAATTTCAGGACGCACATCAGTGCGGGCAAACGCAAAACCAAAGTTGCCAAAGTACTCGTTGAATGCTTTGGTGGTTTTGGCCACATCATCAGCGTTGTAGGCTTGGCCCGCCTTGATTTCAATCAACGATTTGAACTCGTCATCTTTGCCTAGGTAGTAGCCTTCCATGGCGACTTCAGAGATGACGAAACGGTCACCCTCCGTGACGTTGATGGTGACGCTGATGTCTTGTTTATTCGGAGAGATCGCAACCTGTGTCGAATCAATACGAAACTCCAAATAACCTCTGGCCAAATACCAGGCACGTAAGGTCTCTAAATCAGCATTCAGTTTGGTGCGCGAATAGCGGTCTGACTTGGTGTACCAACTCAGCCAGTTGCCCGTGCCTTGATCGAATTGATCCAACAATTTAGATTCATCAAATGCTTTAGCACCAATCACACGCATCTCTTTGATCTTGGCTAAGTCACCTTCCACAACAGTGAACGACAGGTTCACACGGTTGCGGTCATTCGGTGTGATGGTGGTGATAATTTCTGCGCCATACAAGCTGCGATTGACGTACTGGCGCTTTAACTCTTGCTCCGCACGATCAGCCAATGCCTTATCAAAAGGTCGTCCTTCGGCTAAACCAATGTCGCGCAAGGCTTTGCGCAACACGTCTTTGTCAAACTCTTTGGTGCCGATGAATTCAACTTGGGCAATGTTGGGACGCTCCTCAACAATCAAGACCAGTACATCGCCATTAACCGCAATACGCACATCTTTGAATAAACCTAAGGCGAACACACTACGAATCGCGGCAGCGCCCTTTTCGTCCGTGTAATCATCACCCACACGAAATGGGATGGATGCAAATACGGTGCCGGGCTCTACACGCTGCAAGCCTTCCACGCGAATGTCACGTACATTGAATGGATCAGCCGCCATTGCATGAAGCACCATGAACGTACTGGCCATGAAGGCAACAGCTTGAGAAAGTGTGGTGCGACGAAATTGGAAAAGTTGCATGTTCATGAACAGAAAGCTCAGAGCCTTTGGGTGGATGTATCGGGGGACTTATGGGAGCCAACCCAGGCGAACCACGTCGTTAAAAAGAGAGAGTGCCGTCAATGCCACGAGTACCGCCAAGCCTGCGCGTTGCATGACATCAAGCCATTGGGACGAAGGAGGATGACCTGTGCAGGCCTCGTAAAGATAATACAGCAGGTGGCCGCCATCGAGCACTGGCAAAGGCAGTAGGTTGAACACGCCAAGACTCACGCTGAGCAGAGCCAAGTAGCTGAGGTACGCACCAATGCCAAGGCTTGCAGAACGTCCAGCATAGTCCACCATGGTTAAGGTACCACTCAGGTTATCGAGTGAGGCATTGCCTGTGAGTAAGCGCCCCAACATTTCAAGCGTCATCGCACTGACTTGCCAAGTTTTGTCTAAGGCTTTGTCGATGCCGTCCCACAGACCGAGCTGAACCCAAACTTGGGCCGGCGCTTCGCCCACTTGCGCACCAATACGCCCCCAGCGCGATCCATCTTGCGTGAGTGTCTCTGGCTGCACGTGCATCTGGAGCAGATGGCCAGCACGCAAGACCTCCCAATTTTGCAGGGAAGGTGTTTGGCGCTGCCCACTGGCACGCACCCATGCACGCAAATCCACCGCATCTGCAATCACATGTCCATCGATGCGCAGCACTTCGTCACCACGCTGCAAGCCAGCGGCTTGCGCAGCGCCACCGTCTTGAATGCCCGCCAAGACCGCACGACTCCAAGCCCAGGAGAAGCCTCGGGCTTGCCAAGCATCGCTGTCTTTGTTCATCGCGTCGTCTGCCAACGCCGGCAAACTCAACACGTGCGCACTGGACTTGCCAAGGGGCTTAACCTCTAGGTACACAGCAGACGCATCTTGCAAAAGCATCCACCATCGCAAGGCATCGAGCGAGGCAATGTCTTGCAAATTTTCGGCAGAAGTTCCAGCGCGTAACACGGTGTCACCGCTGCGCAGACCTGAGGCTTGCGCCAACGAGCCAGCCACAGGTGTGGCCAATGTGGCTTGCGGTTCGTACTGCCCGATCCAAAAGGTGGCCGCATAGAGGCAAATGGCCAAGATCAAATTAGCCAAGGGCCCCGCCGACACAATGGCGGCTCTTGTCCACAAAGATTGGCGATTGAAAGCCATGCATGCGTCTTGTGGCGCGACAGTCGCTTCGCGCTCATCCAACATCTTGACGTAACCACCGAGAGGAATCAGGCTGATCAAGAACTCGGTGTCTTGGCCCGGATACGGGTTACGTGATTTCCAACGCAACACAGGTTTGCCAAAGCCAACCGAAAAGCGAAGCACTTTGACGCCACACGCCACGGCCACGCGGTAGTGGCCCCATTCATGCGCGGTGATGAGCACACCGAGTGCGACTAAAAAAGCCAACAGGGTCATGGCTTATTTCGCCAAGAGGCGAACAGCATCTTCGGCAACGGCACGGGCTTGCGTGTCTAGGGCCAGCAAGTCATCCAAACTGTGCGGTGCAGCAGGCGAGAGATGTGTCATGCAGTGTTGATTAACCTCGTGGATTTGATCGAAACGAATGCGACGCTCTAAAAATGCTGCGACTGCAATTTCGTTGGCAGCATTGAGTACCGCTGTTGTGCCACGGGGACCACGCAAGGCATCCCAAGCGAGATGAATGCCTGCAAAGCGTTCAGGATGTCCGTGGTCGTCCAAGGCTTCAAATGTCATGGCAGACAAGGTATGAAAGTCCAAGGCTTGCGCGCCTGAGTGCATGCGTTCAGGCCAACTCAAACCGTAGGCAATGGGCACACGCATATCAGGCGTACCCAACTGGGCCACCACGGACATGTCGCGGTACTGCACCATCGAATGGATGATGCTTTGCGGATGAATCACCACTTCTAAGCGCTCAGGCGGCAGACCAAACAAATAACGGGCCTCAATCACTTCCAGCGCCTTGTTCATCATGGTGGCCGAGTCCACCGAAATTTTGCGGCCCATCACCCAGTTGGGGTGCGCACAGGCTTGCTCAGGCGTGACATCTTTCAGGGTGCTCAATTCGCGCGTACGAAACGGTCCACCCGAGGCGGTGAGGATGATTTTTTCCACACGGGTATCCCATGTGCTGGCGTATTCTGGCAATGACTGAAAAATGGCCGAGTGCTCGCTGTCAATCGGCAACAGTGTGGCACCGCCTTGCTTGACGGCATCTAAAAACACTTCGGCGCCGACCACCAAGGCTTCCTTGTTTGCCAACAGCAACCGTTTGCCAGCGCGTGCCGCCGTTAAACAAGGCGACAGGCCTGCGGCGCCCACAATGGCAGCCATCACGGCATCCACCTCCGGATGTGCGCAGACCTCGTCTAACGCAGCGCTGCCACTGAGCACGACTGTGGGCAAGCCCTCGGCTTGAATTTTGTCGTTGAGCTGCTGAGCAGCTGTCGCATGCACCATCACCGCAAAGCGTGGTTTGAATTGCGCACATTGGCGCAACATCAGATCAACCTGGGTGGCGCCTGTGAGTGCAAAAACTTGGAATCGTTCGGGGTGACGTGCCACCACGTCCAAGGTATTGGTGCCAATCGAGCCCGTAGAGCCCAGCACCGTGATGTGTTGTGGTTTCACCTCTGCGTGCATGCCTGTGTGCATCTGCGTCACACCGATTGCGCCAACATCAAGGCCAATGGCAAGGCGGGTAGCAAGGCATCCACGCGGTCCAGCGCGCCGCCATGACCAGGCAATAACTGGCTGCTGTCTTTCATGCCAGCGCTGCGCTTGACCAAGGACTCGACCAAGTCACCTGCCACACTCATCAGGGTCAGGAACAGCACCGCCAACACCAAGAACGGTGCGCCGCGGCTATACAAGCGGGTGTAGAGGCTGGGGCTGTCCACCGCATATTGCGTGTCTACCCAAATCCACACACAGGCCATGAGCAACACGCTCACCATGCCGCCCCACACGCCTTCCCAGCTTTTGCCAGGGCTGATGGCTGGGGCCAATTTGCGTTGCCCAAACGCACGCCCCGAGAAATAAGCAGCAATGTCCGCCATCCACACCAAGAACAGCGCGGACAACAAAAAGTTAACGCCCATCACTTTGGCTTGGTACATGGCGAGCCATGTCAACCACAGCGCCAACACACCCACCACCAAGCGTAACCCAAGTGGAATGGCTGCCCAGCGCACAACGCCATGACGAATCAACCAAGCGGCGACCAACACCCAAGTCGCCCCTGTGATGTGCCACACATGGGTTAGCGCGTCGTAAGCCCAACGCGCGGACCACGCATACAAACACAGCATCACGCACACGGCAGCTACACGCAACGAGCCACGCATGGCCAAGCCATTGAGACGACCCCACTCCCAAGCACCCGCTGCAATCAGCACGAGGCTCAAGCCAGCCAAAGGCTCTGCGCTGCCCGCCAGCAAAGCGGGCAACAAAAGCGCCAACAAAACCAGCGCAGTGATGACGCGTTGCTTCAACATCTGGCTTAGACCGCCATGATTTCGTGTTCTTTACTGGCGATCAGCTTGTCGATCTCAGCAATGTGGCTGTCTGTTACTTTTTGGATGTCGGCTTCTGCACGTTTTTGTTCGTCTTCAGAAGCAAGTTTGTCTTTCACCAACTTCTTCACCGATTCGTTGGCATCACGGCGCAAATTGCGCACGGCGACCTTGGCGTTTTCACCTTCGGTGCGAACCACTTTGGTGAGTTCTTTGCGGCGCTCTTCAGACATGGGAGGCATAGGGACGCGGATCAACTCGCCCATGGACGAGGGGTTCAAGCCCAAATCGCTGTCGCGAATGGCTTTTTCAATCTTGGCACCCATGGACTTTTCCCAAGGTTGCACGCTCAAGGTACGTGCATCCAGCAACGACACGTTGGCCACTTGGCTGATGGGCACCATCGAGCCGTAGTAATCGACTTGCACCGAGTCCAGCAAAGACGGGCTGGGGCGTCCCGTACGAATTTTAGTCAAGCTGTGGCTGAAGGCCGCAATGGATTGCCCCATTTTGGTTTCGGTGGTTTTCTTGATGTCAGCGATGGTCATGTTGTGCTCCTGGGGCAGCGCAGTGTGAGATTCGAAAAAATGTGGGGCTTATGCGTGCACCAAGGTGCCTTCGTCTTCGCCCATGACGACACGCTTGAGCGCACCGTTCTTGAAAATAGAGAACACCTTGATGGGTAACTTTTGATCACGGCACAACGCAAAGGCGGTGGCGTCCATGATGCCAAGGTTTTGGCCAATGGCATCGTCAAAGCTGATTTCGGTGTAACGCGTGGCGTTGGGATCTTTCTTGGGGTCTGCGGTGTAAACGCCGTCGACCTTGGTGGCTTTGAGCACCATCTCCGCACCGATTTCAGCGCCACGCAATGCGGCTGCAGTGTCTGTCGTGAAGAATGGGTTACCCGTGCCCGCAGCAAACACGACCACTTTGCCTTCTTCGAGGTATTGCAAAGCTTTAGGGCGTACATAAGGCTCGACCACTTGGTCAATCGCGATGGCAGACATAACGCGTGCGGTCAGTCCTGTCTTGTTCATCGCGTCGGCCAAAGCCAACGAGTTCATCACGGTGGCCAACATACCCATGTAGTCGGCGGTGGCGCGGTCCATACCAACAGACCCACCCGCCACACCTCGGAAAATATTGCCGCCGCCAATCACGATGGCAACTTCAACGCCGAGGTTGATGACTTCAGTCACCTCGTCGACGATGCGAACAATGGTGTTGCGGTTGATACCGAACGCATCGTCGCCCATCAAGGCCTCTCCGGACAGCTTGAGCAAGATACGCTTGTAGGCTGGCTTGGGTGAGGTCATGAAAGGCTCCTTGATGTGTGTGGTTGAATTGATGTACGAGTGATATCAAAAGGGGAGCCTAAGCCCCCCTTTTTTTCTTAAGCTGACTGCTTGGCAGCGGCAACTTGCGCAGCCACTTCGGCGGCAAAGTCGTCCACCTTCTTCTCGATGCCTTCGCCCACCACATACAAGGTGAAAGAAGCCACGTTGGTGTTGGCAGCCTTGAGCATTTGCTCAACGGTTTGCTTGTCGTTCTTGACGAAAGTTTGGTTAAACAAAGAGACTTCTTTGAGGTACTTCTGCACAGAACCTTCGATCATCTTGGTGGTGATGTCAGCAGGTTTACCAGACTCAGCCGCTTTGGCAGCAGCGACTGAACGCTCTTTTTCGATCAGGTCAGCCGGCACATCTGCGCTGGTCAAAGCCACTGGCTTCATCGCAGCCACGTGCATCGCCACATCTTTCGCAGCTGTCTCGTCGCCGTCGAACTCGACCAACACACCAATGCGTGTGCCGTGCAAGTAAGCAGCCAACTTGTGCGCGCCTTCAAAGCGCTTGAAACGGCGGAAACTCATGTTCTCGCCAATCTTGCCAATCAAACCTTTACGCACGTCCTCAAGCGTCGGGCCAAAGCCATCTTGGCTGTATGGCAAAACGCCCATGACTTCGACAGAAGCGGGGTTGTGCTTGGCAATCAGTTCAGCCGCAGCTTGCGCCAATGCCAAGAAGCTGTCGTTCTTGGTCACAAAATCAGTTTCGCAGTTCACTTCCAACAAAGCGCCTGTGTTGCCGCTGATGTAGCTAGAGACAACACCTTCAGCGGTGACGCGGCTAGAGGCCTTGCCAGCTTTGCTGCCGAGCTTGACGCGCAGCAACTCTTCGGCTTTGGCCATGTCGCCATCGGCCTCGGTCAGGGCTTTTTTGCACTCCATCATGGGGGCGTCAGTTTTTCCGCGCAGTTCAGCGACCATGCTTGCGGTGATTGCAGCCATTTAAATTCTCCGTATTCAGTTCAAAACAATTTGGGTGTGAAAAAGGGGCTTCACAAGCCCCTTTTCAAGCTTGGGCTGCGCGGTTAAGCAGCGACTTCAACAAACTCTTCGTCGCCTTCGGTCACAGCTTTGACCAAGTCGTTGGTGGCATTGGCACGACCTTCGATGATCGCGTCAGCGATACCGCGTGCGTACAAAGTCACAGCCTTGGAAGAGTCATCATTGCCAGGAATGATGTAATCGATGCCTTCGGGTGAGTGATTAGAGTCCACCACGCCAAGCAACGGGATACCCAATTTCTTAGCTTCGGCGATGGCAATCTTGTGGTAACCCACGTCGATCACGAAAATCGCATCAGGCAACACGGCCATGTCTTGGATACCGCCGATATCTTTTTCAAGCTTTTCCATTTCGCGCTTGAACATCAATTGTTCTTTTTTAGACAAAGCATCCAAGCCAGCTTCTTGCTGGATCTTCATGTCTTTCAAACGCTTGATCGATGTCTTGACGGTTTTAAAGTTGGTCAACATGCCACCCAACCAACGTTGGTCAACATAAGGTACACCCGCACGCTGTGCTTCGGCGGCGACGATTTCGCGGGATTGACGCTTGGTGCCAATCATCAACACGGTGCCACGGTTCGCAGACAACTGTTTGACGAACTTGACGGCGTCTTGGAACATCGGCAACGATTTTTCCAAGTTGATGATGTGAATTTTGTTGCGGTGACCGAAGATGAACGGAGACATCTTGGGGTTCCAGAAGCGAGTTTGGTGACCAAAGTGGACGCCGGCTTCCAGCATTTCGCGCATAGTGACTGACATAGGGATACTCCAAAGGTTGGGTCTAAAATCCAGCCCATCATCACCGCAAGTTTTTAGTTTAAAAACTCTTGGCAACACCTCAATTGGACTGGTTTGCGAGTGATGTTTGTCCGAACTTGAGACAACGCCTCGACCTCGGAAAAACCTCATGATTCTAGCACAGCAATACATGCCCCCTGCCCTTATTTACCTGCCATCCACGAGAACCAACGCATGAAGGTCGCCGTGATTGGCGCAGGCGTCATCGGCGTCACCACTGCCTACGAACTGGCCGCCCAGGGGCATCAAGTTCGTGTGTTTGAATGCAATGGTGCAACCGCCGAAGAGTGCAGTTTTGCCAATACAGGCATCACTTCCTCAGGTTACACAGCCCCTTGGGCTAAGCCGGGCCTCGTCAAACACGTGCTATCGCACCTTTGGCAGCGCGACACGCCCTTACGTATTTCTAGTCCAAGCATGGCCGACTGGCGCTGGGTGTGGCAAATGCGCAGGGCGTGTGACAGCACCACCTTCGCACGCAACCGCGCCAACATGTTGCGCTTGGCCGAGTACAGCCACCACCGAATGCGCACCCTCACCGACACCTTGAACTTGGAGCATGAACGTAGCCAAGGCTTCATGGTGTTGTTGCGCACAGAACGGGAGAGCAAACTCATGCAAGCATCCCTTCAGCTGCTACGTGATGCAGGGCTAGGCTTCAAAAGCTTGAATGCCGAAGAAGCTAGGCGCATTGAGCCCGCACTGAACCCTGAAACCAAATTGACACGAGCCATTTACTTCCCAGACGACGAGGTAGGCAACTGTCGCCAATTCACGTTGCTTCTCAAAAGCGAAGCTGAATCCTTAGGCGCGAAATTCCACTTCAACACGCGTGTGCTGCCCTTGTCTGCCTCGCAACCCAAAACCATCCGCACCACAGAGCAAGACGTAGGCGAAGCGTTCGATGCCGTGGTGGTGTGTGCGGGCTTGGCCAGTGCGCAATTGCTGCGTCCGTTGGGTTTACGTCTTCCACTCGCGGCAGTCCACGGCTACACCATCAGCGCAGCGGTGCGCGAGCCGCTGGACGCACCACGCAGCGGTGTCATCGATGAACAATTCAAAGTAGCCATCAGTCGATTGGGGCAACGTGTACGGGTATCGGGTGGCTCAGAGATTGGCGGCAACGCCAAGCGCCATGACGCAGCCAGCATCAACACCTTGTACCGCGTGCTAGATAACTGGTTTCCAGGTGCCGCACGCACACAAGACAATGTTCAGGTCTGGAAAGGCTCACGTCCCATGTTGCCCGATGGCCCGCCCATCATCGGTGCCAGTGGTGTTTCGGGGGTGTGGCTGAACTTGGGTCACGGAGCTAGTGGGTGGGCTTTGGCCTGCGGCAGTGCGCGTGTACTAGCAGACAGCATCGACGGCAAAAAAACTGACATCGATTTGCAGGGCCTCGGCCTTGAACGTTTACATCTTCAATGATGCATGCCTCCTGTTTGACGCACGCACTCAACAGCCAAGCCACCTGGCCGCTGCACACCGTCGCACAAACGCAAGCACTGGAGCATCACGCGCAAGCCGCACTCCCTGCACACACCTTGATGCAACGTGCGGGATTGACTACCGCACAACTGGCGCCGGCCATTGGACCGCATGCACACAAAATTTGAATTGCGCGTGGCCTAGCAGGTTGCTAATGGCAAAGATGGGATGACGAAATGGGTTTTTTACACCGAAAATCGTGCTATCGACGCACACAATTGCACATCGTGAAGTCCGTAACAAATCACGCTGCAAATTCATGTGTTGTGCAGACCTTTCCTAAGGTAAAACACAAAGCCGCCCACGCATGCGAGACAATGCGCATATGTTTCACATCGTCCTGGTCCACCCCGAAATTCCGCCCAACACAGGCAACATCATCCGCTTGGCGGCCAACACTGGTTGCACCCTGCATTTGATCGAGCCTTTGGGCTTCTCGATGGAAGACAAACACATGCGCCGCGCGGGTTTGGACTACCACGAGTACACGCCCGTGCTGCGCCACGCCGACTGGGCCACGTTTTTGAGCGACGCCCAACCCGTCCCCACCCGCCTATTTGCCATGACCACCAAAGGCTCTCACACCGCGCACGACATGGCGTTTCAGCCGGGCGATTGGTTTGTGTTTGGGGCGGAGACCAGCGGCTTGCCAGTAAACATTCGCGAAAGCTTCCCCCTCACACAACGCCTGCGCCTGCCCATGCGCGCCGACCAACGCAGCTTGAATCTGTCGAACTCAGTCGCCGTCATCACCTACGAGGCGTGGCGGCAAAACGGTTTTGCGGGAAAGCGCTAAAAAAGCCCGTTGATTCAAGTCAAGGCTTATAGCCTCAGGTTTTAAGCCCTCGCCTACACTAGAGGGCTTGATTTATATCGATTTATTCCTGTCATGAGCGCATTCCTAGACGAAGAAGTTTTGTCCGTCCACCATTGGACCGACCGCCTGTTCAGCTTCACCACCACACGCGACACCTCGCTGCGTTTCTCCAACGGCCACTTCACCATGATCGGCTTGCGCGGCGAAAACGGCAAACCGCTGCTGCGCGCCTACAGCATCGTCAGCGCCAACTACGAAGAACACCTGGAGTTCCTCAGCATCAAAGTGCAAGACGGCCCCCTCACCTCCAAGCTGCAACACATCCAAGTGGGCGACAAAATCGTGGTTGGCAAAAAGCCAACAGGTACTTTGTTAATCGACTATTTGTTGCCTGCCAAAAACCTCTACCTCATTGGCACAGGCACCGGCCTGGCCCCCTTCCTCAGCATCGTGCGCGACCCTGAGACGTATGAGCGTTTTAAGAAAGTCATCTTGGTCCACGGTGTGCGCGAAGTGAAAGAACTGGCCTACCACGACTACCTGACCGACGAGCTGCCTAAGCATGAGTTCTTGGGGGAGATGGTCAGCGCCCAAATGCTGTACTACCCCACCGTCACCCGCGAGCCCTACAAAAACCAAGGCCGTGTGACAGACTTGCTCACCTCCAACAAGCTCACCCAAGCTTTGGGTTTGCCCAACATAGATCCGGCCAACGACCGCATCATGATTTGTGGCAGCCCCGCGCTGAACAAAGACATGCGCGCCTTGCTCGAAGCGCGTGGTTTCAAAGAAGGCTCCACCACCACCCCTGGCGACTTTGTGGTGGAACGTTCCTTCGTTGCGCAGTAAGCCAAGCCGCCGGTGTTCGAACCCAGTCAAGCCGATGTACGGCGCTTCTTCTGCGCGGTCTATGCCAAATGGCGTGACGCCCAGCCAATGGATGCGTTGGAAACCTTGGCCAGCCAATGGGTGGCCGAACACCCCGAGTACCACACTGATTTTTCAAACGTTGATACTGCGCTGGAACGCATGTATGAAGTGAAAGACGGCAAGACCAACCCCTTCTTGCACCTGTCCATGCACCTGTCGGTCAGTGAGCAATGTTCGATTGACCAGCCGCGTGGCATTCGCCAAGCGGTGGAGCTACTCACCGCCAAGCGGGACTCGCTGCACGACGCACACCACGAAACCATGGACGCCTTGGGTCAAATGATTTGGGAAAGCCAACGCAGCGGTCGCCCGCCTGATGGGCAGGCTTATATTGATGCGGTGCAGCGTAGGGCGACAAAAAACTAAAACACGCGGTGATGGCCATGGCTACGTCTATTTGCTTGCTGCCGCAAAAGCGGTAGCGGCAATCCGTACCATGCTCGGGGGCAGGGTTCCGAGCTTTGGAACTTGACCGTGTAGCGCGTGGGACGGGAGAGAACAGGCTTACTCACTGCACGACGCCCACCACCAAAACATGAAAGACCGTATCAACAAACTCTTGAGCCGTGAATTGACTGCCTTAGGAGCTCGAGCGTTCTATCCGGATGTAGGTGGCGTCCAGTGCCCAGACCTGTTTGCTACGCACGATGGCCAAGATGGGTTGACGAAATGGGTCTCTTACGCCGAAAAATCGTGCTATCGACGCACACAATTGCACATCGTGAAGTCCGATCGCTGGTGGAAGAAAACAACAGCAGATCATCGCCGTCACCACCATCTAAAACGTTATGTGCGCCCCTGGCAACCAAGGTGTCTGCGCCATTCATGCCCCACAAAACGTTGCTGTCATTGCCTTTGATCACATCTGACAATTCAACTCGGATAGAAGGAAGGGTGGCTGATGCACCTTGGTGCGTCCTTGGTGACGGGTAATGACTGTTTTCACAAAATACAAACCCAAGCCCACGCCCACCGCATCTGCCTTTTTGCACAACTCAAAGTCAAGTCAATGCTGCTGTGATGGGATGATATTTACACCACCATCACCCCACGGGCTTGCAAGTCCTCCACCGTATATCCCGCCAAACTCGACCATACCCCGCGCAGCACAATCGTTTGTACTTGGCTGTTGTCGGGGTTGTGCGCGGTGATCTTGGCGTCGGCGGCATTCGTCGTGTCTTGTGACAAACTCACATAAGTGCCGACGCTGTAGCCCGTGGACGCCCCCGCCCAACCTTGCACCAAGCTCGACAGGTTGAGCTTGTCGCCCGTTGCCGTGGCACTCGACCCGCTGCCACTGAAGCTGACCACCAAGTCCGTCACCACATCGGTGCCGTTTTGCCCAGCAATCCAGTAGAAGGTGTCGTTGCCGCCGTTGCCGGTCAGGGTGTTGTCGGCGCTGTTGGCCGTGATGCGATCATCGTAGGGGCTACCTATGGCGTTTTCGATCACCACGCCGTTGGCAATGGTGACGGGGTTGAGCGTGTTGTCGACAGTCCTGGATGTGCCGTTGACATAACGAACGGACTGGTATTCGCGGACGGCGCTGATGAAACCGCCCCCGTCGATCTCGTCTTGCAAGGTGGCAGCACGCAGATCGACGATAGCGCCATTGCTCGCGCGCGCAGCACTCAAAGTGTCGTTGCCGCCCGCATCCC
The DNA here is from genome assembly GCF_031538885.1 of Limnohabitans sp. GTDB lineage: Bacteria > Pseudomonadota > Gammaproteobacteria > Burkholderiales > Burkholderiaceae_C > Limnohabitans. The sequence continues at coordinate 4,758 of NZ_JAVKLW010000013.1, read as the reverse complement.
AAATGGTTGACCACTGCAGAAGGTCGGTCATGTCGTACACATCATCGCCCGTGCGAGTGCTCATGTTTCTTCCATACAGTGCTTGCAAGGCCGCCACATCGAAAGCAGCAGGCGAAGTCTGGTTGACTGCGTTGATATAAATTCCCAAGTCTTCTCGATACAGATAAGGGGTGTAGGATAAGTTGGTGTAAACGCTGGCGTTTAAACTGTGGTTACCGGGTGTGCCTCCTACGCTACTGGGGTTATCGACAACACCGGGGAATCCGTCTGACTGGCTGAGGTCAAAGGGGTGGGTTAAAGCCAGTCCATGCAGAATCTCGTGCGACAAAACTGAAAAGCCGCCAGGCCCCATACTATCTGTCTCGCTTGTTCGCAAACCGTCTGTACCCAATTGGGTCCCCCGGAGCTCACTGAAAATCGTAAAAGACCGATTGACATTGCGGCTTATTGTGCTTTGAAATGCGCTGTCTCCAAACGTATCTGATGAGAACACCCAAAAATTAAGGTTGGCTTGCGCAGGGTTATAAACCTCTCGAAAAATCACCCCCGTGACGTCTGTGATGGATTGATACACATACTTGACGGCTTCGCGGGCAGCTGCACTCCATTCGATGCCATCAGCTTGTACTATCGCGTTATAGCCCGTGCCATAGTAATAGCTGATCGCCCTCTCTTCTCCGGTTGGAAAAGTCCATTGCACGCCGGTCGTCAGACCGTTGACGTAAGCGTTTCCACCCTCGTACGGAACTTCGAGGGGCATGGCTCCCCCACTGGTAGAAGTGGGACCAGCGCTGGCCACCTTTGTGCCGTCAGCAGGGGCGGTGACCAAATCGCTGACCCAGCTGCCTTGCAACTTTAGTGTGGCGCTCTCCCCGGTAGAAAGCAAGGCCCGTGAGCCGTTGAGCGACAGACTGTTGGCCACTACAGTAATGCCGTCGCTATCTATCTCGTTTGCCGCAAGCTTGTATTCGAATGCCATCTCTTGTCGAGGCGTGTCAGCTTTTGATGCCAACTTGGCTGTACGTATTGTTCCCCCAACGTCGATCTGAATGGTTGGCGTCTTGCTGGCCAAGTCCGGGAAGGTCACCAAGTCATCCAAACGCAGCACGATTTGTACTGTGTCACCTTTTATATAAGCGTGGGCTGAATTTGGGGCGATCGTCAGTCCGATGGCGTTGTTTCCGATGATGGTGAGTGCAAAGTTGTCGCCCGAAAGTGATTCGTTACCCGCAACATCGATGGAGTTGGCGTTCAAGCTATGGGTGCGCGCCGACAGTTTAGGGGTGGTGAAGTGCCATAAACCAGTGCCGTCGGCCACTGTCGTCCCCAGCAAAGTCGTGCCATCAAAAACCCGTACGACAGAATCGGCTTCTGCAGTTCCGGTCAGCCGCGGGGTATTGTCACTTAGGCTGCCATTTACGGACGCAATGTCACCCTCATCCGACTCTGCACCGCGTATGAGGGGTTTGATATCCGCTGCTGTGTTGTCGCGCACCACGGTCAGGTATTGTTCAGCATAACTGCTATCGCTCACTGATTTTTGCGAGACCGTGAGCCGGTGTTCGCCCTCCGTAAAGGTGTTGGCGGCGGTCAATGTGACACCATTGATAGCCAAGCCTAGATCAGTTTTTTTGACGGATTTCAGCCAAGATGTCACTTGCTCGGGATTGGCGGTCAAACGGTTGTCTGGTGTGGCCCTGAACCATTCATAAGTATCCCAATCGTTGGAAATTCGGTAAGCCTCACCAACGGGCGCCCAAATATACCAATTGCTTCCTGACCACGTACCCTTGTAGATGGGCCGCGACACATCAACCTCAGTCACTCCAAAGTTACTGGCCATGACGCCTTTTTGTAAATCATCCAGGAGTGACTGCTGACTGATCTGGCGGTAGATACCCACGCCTGCGGCGCTGATGCCACTGACCGTGATAGTGCTAGCCGAGAAGCTCCACGCACCAGTTGTGGCGCTGGGGTTTGCCGTGCCCAGCACGGTGCTTCCGTCCTGTATGGTGAGCACACCCAGTGCGGGATCGGCCAGCCCATTGAGCGCAAACGCATTGGCTCTGGTGATGTTGTCACTAGTATGGGCCTGTATGACCGCGCTGTTATCGGCATTGGTGACATAAGTGTCAGTGGCCAAGCGCGCACTCAGCGTTTTACCCGTGGTGGCGTTGAAGGTGTAGTTCTGGGTGGTGGACAGTTCACCATCGGTGATGTTCAGGCTCAAGCTGGCAGGGCCCGGCGCCGTGGCAGTGAAACGGGCCTGGCTCAATGCGGTTTGAATTTGACTGGCCGTGCCGTGCAGTTGTATGCCAGGGATGCTGCTATCGCTGTCAGTCAGACCACTTAAGCTGCCGTTGGTGGGTGTAAGCGTGAGGGTTAACCAGTTGGAATCGGCGTCGGTGAGACTGAAGTCGTGCACCGTTGTTGGCACACCAACCCCCACCTGCTGAGTACCCGTGGGCATACCGTTGAACTGAGGGGCGGCCATGTTGCTACCCAGCACGTTGACAGTCACCGTCTCGATTCGGGTGTTGCCGTTGGTGTCGGTCGCGGCGATGTCGACTTGGTAGACATCCGTGCCCGCCGTGGAGCCATTGGTACCCACCACCGGCGCCGACTTGAAGCTGAGCACGCCATTGATCAATGTGAACAGCGCGTTGTCTGCCGCTGCGCTGTTGAGTGTCAAAGTGACGGGGCCACCACGGTCATCCACTGCGCCGGGCTCACCCACTCGCACCGCGCCACCACCTGCACGGAGGTCGAAAGATTTGCGGTTCAGGGTAGGAGCAAGCAAGTCGCGTACCAGTGAGTCGCTGGCGGTACGACTGACCGCATTGCCAGCCTTGTCGGACAAAACCACGGTGACAGCACCGCCCGAGTTGACCATTGCCTGCACCTCGGCAGCGGTAGGGCTACCGTCGCTGGTGGTGTAGCTCACCTGGGTGTCGGTGCCGCTGATGGTGTTGTCCGAGCCAATGAACTGCCCGTCCACAAAGAACTGCGCCTGTCCACCCATGGCTTGCCTTGCTTGGATGCGGGCACTGAATACCAATGCCGTGTTGGTGCTGTTGAGAGTATTGGCAATGACCGTGCCACCTTGTGCTGTCACGCGCAAATCAGTAGGCACGTCTGGAGCCACCGTGTCCAGCACCACGCGTAAAGCATTGTTGTTGGTCTGCAATGCGGGCACAGTCAGCTTGGCCGTGTTGCCTGCAGCATCCTTGAGGGTTCCCGAGTTGAGCGACAAGGCCTGCGTGTTGGCAGTTAAGCCTCCGTCGATGTCCACATCCTCTACGGCCAGTGAATAAACAAACACGAGGGCGGTCGTACCGCTGCCACTGACGTAGGTAGCTAGCCGCAAATTGCCGCCGATGTCAATCGCGTAGGTGGGCTTGCTCCCTGATGTGTTGATATTGACGGCCTCGCTCCAGTTCACCAATACCCGAACTTGGTCGCCAGCAGTCAGGTCGCCTTCCTTGGGTGAACCATTAAATTCCGTGCCCTGCAGCGTGACCGAGGTCACGCTGGGGCGATCGAAGGTGAGAATGTTGCGCGTCGTGGTGGCTGTTTGCTTGTTCTGCGCAGCATCGCTGGCCTCCACCGTGAAAGTGTGTGAGCCGCCGCTCAAGCCTGTGAGATTGATGCTCCATTGGCCGCTGGCATCGGCCTGTGTGCGAGCCAGCTCCAAGTCCCCCTCCAGCACGCGAACCTGGGCCATGGCCTCGGTGCTGCCCTGAATGATTTGCGGTTGCAAGTCAGGGGGTAGCAGACTCAAATTGGTGGCGGGAACGGTGGGAGCGACAACTTGCGTGACCTTGGAATTGGTGACAGTAGGGCTGCCGCCGTTGCCATTGCCCCAGATGTTGTAAGTGGTATCGCCCACCCCCTCGTCCAGCGGCATATAGGCCTTGAGGTCAGCAGGCAAGCTGCTGCCCCAGCTGTAAGCAGTACTGGCATCGGTCTGTACCTGCGCCTGTGTGCGCCCCCCGTCCCAGACCTGAACCTCCCGCACCAAACCTTTGAGGGGGTAATAAAGCCTGTTAGCGTTCCCAACGTCCAAGAAGACATTCGATAATGTCGGCTTGGTTGTTGAGCCGGTCGCCGTGATCCAAACCTCGCCGTCAACAAAGACCTTCCATGCAGTCTTGGTGGGTGTTGAGTCTATCGACACGGCAACGTGGTGCCAGCCCGTCAGCATGGCGGTTGTGATTGCACTGGTGCTCGTGACAACTGGCAATAGATAGCCCGTCAAAGAAACGGTACCTGTCGTGCCATTCAATTTGAGGTTCATCTCGTCATTCGCGGTCAAAGACGGACTCAAACCGAACAGGTACTGCTCTGCGGCGAGCGTGTCGAACTTGAACCAGGCTTCGACAGCAAGACCTTTGGCTCTGATCCCTGCCCCCGCAAAAATGTTCAGGCGTTGGGTCGATGTAGCCACACCTGAGGCCACGCTGGTGGTGGCAATGCGTGCCGCAGTATCCCAGTTGGGCATCTGCGTGGTGTTGCTGGTGATGGACAGGGGGGGCGGGGTGGTGTCGGACGGTGCCCCGACAGACACCGTGAATGTCTGACTTGCAAAAAGTCCGCCGCGATCGGTCATGGAAACGCTGACCGTGCTGCTGCCTGCTGTTGTGGGTGTGCCCGTGATTCGCCCCGTGCTGGTGTCAAGCGCAAGGCCCACGGGCAAGCTGCCCGCGGTGATGCTGTAATTTCGGGTGTCGCCGCTGTCGGGGTCGGTGAAATTTCCTG
>NZ_JAVKLW010000012.1:0-11212 GCF_031538885.1 Limnohabitans sp. | reverse complement strand
AGAAACTCTCGTCGACGTGTGCGTTTACTTTGCAGCTCAAAGCCGCTGATCGATAGGCTGGTTTGTTTCATGTGTATTCAACGCAGTCTATGGCGTTCACGCTGTCAGGGTTTACAAGAAGGTTATGCAGATGTTCCTTAGAACAAACCAAGGACATCACGCTCACGGCTCAAGCCATACGTGCTGTCTTTGGTGAATGACCAAGGCGTGCCCAGCTCAAAAAACAAAGAGCAGGTCAGCAGGGGCGAAGGCGCTAGGTATTGAGAAGGCGCAGAAAGTTTTGACAGAACTCAGCGGCATCGACCTGCGAGAACACATCGACACGGTAGGGCGCCTGTGCATCAATGACGGTTTGCACCACAGACAGGCCTGGGTTTCGCGTGTTGCCCATAAGCGCCTTCATAGAATAGGCACATGAATTTCCAGAACTACACACGCGCCAAAGCATTACCCGCCATCTTGGCCCAACGCATTGCCATCCTCGACGGCGCCATGGGCACCATGATTCAGCGCTTCAAGTTGACCGAAGCGCACTACCGAGGCGAACGCTTCAAAGACTTCCACAAAGACGTGAAGGGCAACAACGAATTGCTCAGCCTCACTCGTCCCGACGTGATTCGCGACATCCACGAGCGTTACCTCGCTGCGGGCGCCGATCTGATCGAGACCAACACCTTTGGCGCCACCACCATCGCGCAGGCCGACTACGACATGGCCGACTTGGCCTACGAGATGAACCTGGCCTCCGCCCGTATCGCCCGCGAAGCCTGCGACAAATACAGCACGCCCGACAAGCCCCGCTTTGTCGCGGGCGCTGTGGGCCCCACACCCAAAACCGCCAGCATCAGCCCCGATGTGAACGACGCAGGCGCACGCAATGTGACGTTTGAAGAGCTGCGCGCTGCCTATTACGACCAAGTCAAAGCCTTGGTCGAGGGTGGCTCGGACGTGCTGTTGGTGGAAACCATTTTTGACACGCTCAACGCCAAAGCGGCGCTGTTTGCGATTGAAGAGTTTTTCGAGGTCAGCGGCGAGCGCTTGCCCCTCATCATCAGCGGCACCGTGACCGATGCCTCGGGCCGCATCTTGAGCGGCCAAACCGTCACCGCGTTTTGGCACAGCGTGCGCCACGCGCAACCCTTAGCCATTGGCCTGAACTGCGCCCTCGGTGCCACGCTGATGCGCCCTTACATTCAAGAGTTGAATAAGGTCGCAGGTGACACCTTCATCAGCTGCTACCCCAATGCGGGTTTGCCCAACCCCATGAGCGACACCGGCTTTGACGAAACGCCCGATGTCACCAGCCGTTTGCTGCACGAGTTTGCCGCCGAAGGTTTGGTCAACATCGTGGGTGGCTGCTGCGGCACCACGCCCGAGCACATCGCGGCCATTGGGCAAGCGGTGGCCGACCAAAAGGCGCGCGCCTTGAGTGCGGGGCCGTTTTATCGCGAGGCGGCTTGAGGCCACTCGGTTAAAATTCAACTCTCTCCAAGGAGCGTTGCAGCTTCACCCGTCCCACAGGACCCGCGTGAAGTCAGGCTTGGGGCCGAATTTTTTGCAACGACGCTCACCTGTATTGATACCCCCAGGTGAGTACCCCCATGAATTTAAAAGCCGTTCCCCCCATGAAGCTGTCGGGCCTTGAGCCCGTGTCCATTGGCGAAGGGTCGTTGTTTGTCAACGTCGGCGAGCGCACCAACGTCACTGGCTCCAAAGCCTTTGCGCGCATGATTTTGAACGGCGAATACGAACAAGCCTTGGCCGTGGCGCGTCAGCAGGTGGAAAACGGCGCGCAGGTGATCGACGTCAACATGGACGAAGCCATGCTCGACAGCCAAGCCGCGATGGTTCGCTTTCTCAACCTGATGGCAGGCGAGCCCGACATTGCGCGTGTGCCCGTGATGGTGGACTCCAGCAAGTGGTCGGTCATCGAGGCGGGTCTGCGCTGCATCCAAGGCAAGGGCATCGTTAACTCCATCAGCATGAAAGAAGGCGTGGACGTTTTCTTGCGTCAAGCCAAGTTGGTCAAGCGCTATGGCGCGGCGGCGGTGGTGATGGCGTTTGACGAAAAAGGCCAAGCCGACACCTACGCACGCAAGATTGAAATTTGCGAGCGCGCTTATCGCTTGTTGGTGGCGGATGTTGACCAAGGCGGGGTGGGCTTCCCACCCGAAGACATCATCTTCGACCCCAACATCTTCGCCATCGCCACCGGCATTGAAGAACACGACAACTACGCGGTGGACTTCATCAACGCCACGCGTTGGATCAAGCAAAACCTGCCCGGTGCGAAGGTGAGTGGCGGTGTGTCCAACGTGTCGTTCAGCTTTCGCGGCAACGACCCCGTGCGCGAAGCCATTCACACCGTGTTTCTGTACCACGCCATCCAAGCAGGCATGGACATGGGCATCGTCAACGCGGGCATGGTCGGTGTGTATGACGACCTCGAGCCCACGCTGCGCGATCGCGTGGAAGACGTTGTGTTGAATAGAACGCCCAACTACAAAGACGGCGAAGCCCACCTGACCCCGGGCGAGCGCCTGATCGAAGTGGCCGAAACCGCCAAGGGCGCAGCCAAAGACGACAGCCAAAAGCTCATCTGGCGTGGCACACCCGACGCCCCCGTCACGGTGGCGCATCGCCTCAGCCACGCGCTGGTGCATGGCCTCACCGACTTCATCACCGAAGACACCGAAGAGGCGTACCGCGACATCTTGGCCAAAGGCGGTCGTCCGTTGCACGTCATCGAAGGCCCGCTGATGGACGGCATGAACGTGGTGGGTGATTTGTTTGGTCAAGGCAAGATGTTCTTGCCGCAAGTGGTCAAGAGTGCCCGCGTGATGAAGCAAGCGGTGGCGCACCTCGTGCCCTACATCGAAGAAGAAAAACGCTTGCAAGCCCAAGCGGGTCAAGACGTCAAAGCCAAGGGCAAGATCGTCATCGCCACGGTCAAGGGCGATGTGCACGACATTGGCAAAAACATCGTCACCGTGGTTTTGCAGTGCAACAACTACGAAGTGGTGAACATGGGCGTGATGGTGCCGTGCCACGAAATTTTGGCCAAGGCCAAAGAAGAGGGCGCAGACATCATTGGTTTGTCCGGCCTCATCACCCCGTCGCTGGAAGAAATGCAATACGTCGCAGGTGAGATGCAAAAGGACGATTACTTCCGCAGCCGCATGATGCCGCTGATGATTGGCGGTGCCACCTGCAGCCGCGTGCACACCGCCGTGAAGATTGCACCGCATTACGACGGCCCCGTGGTGTATGTGCCCGATGCTTCACGCAGCGTGAGTGTGGCCCAAGGTTTGTTGTCGGACCAAGCGGCCAAATACATTGCCGAGCTGAACGCCGACTACGCCAAGGTGCGCGAGCAACACGCCAACAAAAAGCAAACACCGTTGGTCACGCTGGCGCAAGCGCGAGCGAATGCCACACAAGTGAGCTTTGACCACTACAAGCCTGCCAAGCCCAAATTCATAGGACGGCGCGTGTTCAAAAACTTTGATTTGGCCGAATTAGAGAAATACATCGACTGGGCCCCGTTCTTCCAAACCTGGGATTTGGCGGGCCCATTCCCCGCCATCTTGAACGACGACGTGGTGGGCGTGGAAGCCAAGAAGGTCTACGCCGACGGCCAAGCGATGCTGAAAAAAATCATCGCCAACCGCTGGCTCACCGCCAACGCGGTGGTGGGCTTGTACCCCGCGCAGCGCGTGGGCGACGACATTGTTTTGTACGCCGACGAAACCCGCCAACAACAGGTGATGACGTGGCACGGTTTGCGCCAACAAACGGTCAAACCCAACAACAACCCAAACCGTTGCTTGGCCGACTATGTGGCCGATCAAACCCAAGCCGCTGACTACGTGGGCTTGTTTGCCGTGACTGCGGGCCTAGGCGCAGAGAAGCAAGAAAAGCGTTTCATCGACGCGCACGACGACTACTCAGCCATTTTGTTCAAAGCCTTGGCCGACCGCTTGGCAGAAGCCTTGGCCGAGTGCATGCACCATCGCGTGCGCACCGACTTGTGGGGCTATGCCGCCGCCGAAGCCTTGAGCAACCCAGACCTGATCCAAGAAAAATACCAAGGCATTCGCCCGGCGCCCGGCTATCCCGCCTGCCCCGACCACAGTGCCAAACAAGCCATGTTTGCATTGTTGCAATGCGAAGACATCGATATGGACTTGACCAGCAGCTTGGCCATGACACCTGCCGCGAGCGTGAGTGGTTTTTACTTGGCGCACCCCGCTGCCAAGTACTTCAACGTGGGCCGTATTGGCGACGACCAAGTGCAAGATTTGGCGCAACGTCAAGGCGTGCCAGTGAAAGACCTTGAGCGTTTGCTCGCGCCTAACTTGTAAGCGCGTTGGTTCGCCGTGTGTGACGAGGCCCGCTGGATGCGGGCCTTTGCTTTCATGGATGACGTGTCAGTGCTGCACGAGTACCCGTCGGTACTGAATCGCCTCTGCCATGTGCGCCACTTGCACGGTGTGGCTGTTGGCCAAGTCGGCAATGGTGCGTGCCACGCGCAAGGCGCGATGTGTGCTGCGGCCAGACCAACCCAGCTTGGTGCCTGCGTTTTGCAAGAACACCGCGGCTGCGGGGTCGAGCTGCATGTGGGCTTCTAAGGCTTGGCCATGTAAGTGTTGGTTGCTCACGCCCTGTCGCGCCAGCGCGCTGGCGTGTGCGGCCAGGCAACGTGCGCGCACGTTGGCGGTGGACTCACTGGGCGCGGCTTGCATCAACGCCTCGGTGGCGAGCGAGGGGACTTCCACCTGCAAGTCAATGCGGTCCAACAGCGGCCCGCTCAACTTGCCCTGGTAACGCGCCACTTGGTCGGGCGTGCAGCGACACGCTTTGACGGCGGAGCCCAAATAGCCACAAGGGCAAGGGTTCATGGCCGCAATCAGTTGGAAGCGTGCGGGGAACCTCGCCTGTGTCGCCGCCCGCGAGATGGTGATGTGGCCGTTCTCCAGCGGCTCGCGCAAGGCTTCTAAGGCACTGCGCTTGACCTCGGCCAACTCGTCCAAAAACAACACGCCGTTGTGAGCCAATGAAATTTCACCTGGGCGGGGTGGCGTGCCACCACCCACCAAGGCCACCGAGGTGGCGGTGTGGTGCGGGCTGCGTGTGGGGCGTTGCATCCACTGGCTCAATTCAAAGCGCCCGCTCAAGCTGGCGATGGCCGCGCTCTCTAACGCCTCGTCCAAGCTCATGTCGGGCAGCAGGGCGGCGAAGCGTTGCGCCAGCATGGACTTGCCAGTGCCGGGTGGTCCTACTAAAAGAAGAGAGTGGCCGCCTGCGGCGGCAATCTCGAGGGCGCGTCGGGGGCCGGCTTGGCCTTTCACGTCGGCCAAGTCAGTGGTGTGCGTGCCGGCGTGGACGTTGCGTGCGGGCGCTTCGATGCGCGACCACCCTTCGGTTGTGTGGACGGCGTGTGTCGTGGCTTCTTCACGTCGTGCGACCAAGCCTTGCACCTCTGGCTTGGCAAAGTGCGCCACCACATCGCTGAGGTGTTGTGCGCGATACACCTCGGCGCTGGGCACCAGCGCGGCCTCTTCCGCGCTGCTTGGTGGCAATACCAAGCGGGTGCGCACACCGGCACCGCGCAGTGCCAGCCCCATCGACAAGGCGCCGCGCACAGGACGCAACTCGCCCGACAAAGACAGCTCCCCCGCAAACTCATGCAAGGCCAAGGCTGCTTCATCAAGCTGGCCATGCGCGGCCAAAATGCCCAGCGCAATCGGCAAATCAAAACGCCCCGAGTCCTTGGGCAAGTCCGCAGGTGCAAGGTTGACCGTGATGCGCTTGTTCGTTGGGAAATCTAGCCCTGTGTTTTGAATGGCACAGCGCACCCGTTCGCGCGCCTCTTTCACCTCCGTGTCGGCCAGCCCCACCAAGGTGAAACTGGGCAAGCCATTTGCTAAATGCACCTCAACGGTCACTGCGGGGGCCTGTAAACCCAAGAGTGCGCGGCTGTGAATCAAGGCAAGCGTCATAAAGATTCTCTTTTTGATCGGTTGGCCCCATCGCGGGGCACGTAAGAAAAAATTGCGCACGATGTGAGTGCGTAAGGATGAGGCGTTTATCAGCCTACTGCATCACTTTGGGTCTTAGTTCAAGTGAAGCGAACACTTTTATGGACTTCAACGTTGGCACGGACCCTGCTAAGTAGAGGCATCCCTCTTTATTTTTCAACGGAGAAAACGATGACCTTCATGAAAAATTTCTAGCCTCAACGATTTTTGACAATGCTGTGCAAAAAGTTCAACAGCGCTGCCAGCCCCAGCGACTAACATGGCCGCCATGCAAGACACACTGCAACACCTCACCGACCGCATTCTTCACGCCGCTCAAACTGCACAGCCTTTGCGTTTGCGTGGCGGTGGCACCAAAGACTTTTTGGGACAGAACCTGCAAGGCGAGGTGCTGGACACGCGCGCCTACCGTGGCATCTTGAGCTACGAGCCCAGCGAGTTGGTCATCACCGTTCGCAGCGGCACCCCTTTGGCCGAAGTCGAAGCCGCCTTGGCTGAACAAGGGCAGTGCTTTGCTTTTGAACCGCCACACTTCACGGCAAGGCGGCTCGATGTTCCAGACCAGCCATCGCATTTCGGCGCGGACGCAACAGTGGGTGGCATGGTCGCTGCGGGCCTGAGTGGCCCCGCGCGTGCCAGCGTGGGCGCGGTGCGCGACTTTGTGTTGGGCGCGCGCGTGATCAACGGCAAAGGCGAACACCTCACCTTTGGCGGCCAAGTGATGAAGAACGTGGCTGGCTACGACGTGTCGCGCTTGCTCGCGGGTAGCTGGGGTCAGCTAGGCCTCATCACTGAGGTGTCTTTGAAGGTCTTGCCTGTACCCCCCGGCATTGCCACGCTCATGTGTGCGGGTGTGTCGCAAGCCCAGGCACAGGCACTCATCAACCGTTGGGGTGGGCAGCCTTTGCCCCTGAATGCCAGCGCGTGGGTGCACGACACCAGCGCATCGCCTGCGCAAGACGTTTTCTTTGTGCGACTGCGCGGTGCGGTGGCAGCAGTAGACGCCGCCATCACCCGCATGACCGCCGAAGTGCAAGCCCTAGGCGCACACGTCACATGCATGGACACCGCCCAAGCCGCCGCAGACTGGAAGGCCAGTGGCGAGCAGACCTTGGACTTCTTCAATGCCCCCAGCGGTCAAGATTGCTTGTGGCGCCTGAGCGTGCCGCAAACCGCCCCCGTGCTGGATGTGCGCGTGCAAGGCATCCCCTGCGCGCAATACATCGAGTGGCATGGCGCACAGCGTTGGTTGTGGGCGCCTGCTGCTGCGGCGCAACACGTGCGCGATGCGGCGGTGCGCGCGGGGGGACACGCCACCTTGTTTCGCACCAGTGCGGCCAGCCGTCAGACCTTGGGCGATGTGGACAAGCAAGCGGGCGTCTACACCCCACTTAACGCCGTGCAGCAACGCATTCAAAACGAACTCAAAAAACAGTTTGACCCAGCGGGTATCTTCAACCCCGGTCGTATTTAATACCCAGAGCCTCACATGCAAACCAACCTGGCCCCCCAATACATCGGCACCCCGGAAGGTGGACAAGCCGAAGCCATTTTGCGCAAGTGCGTGCACTGTGGCTTTTGCACCGCGACGTGCCCCACCTACCAACTCTTGGGGGATGAGCTAGATGGTCCACGTGGGCGCATCTACTTGATGAAACAAGTGTTTGAAGGTGCCATACCCACACGCGCCACACAACTGCATTTGGACCGTTGCCTGACCTGCCGCAACTGCGAAAGCACCTGCCCCAGTGGCGTGCAATACGGTCACTTGGTGGACGTGGGTCGCAAAGTGGTGGATGCCCAAGTGCCGCGCCCCATGGGCGAGCGCATGCTGCGCTGGGCCTTGAAAGAAGGCTTGCCTTCACCCTTGTTTGCGCCTGCCATGAAGCTGGGCCAAGCGGTGCGCGGTGTGTTGCCTGCCGCCTTGAAAGCCAAAGTCCCCGCGCCCCAAACGGCGGCACGCAACGGCGTGGTGTGGCCCACCCAAACCCATGCCCGCCAAGTGTTGATGCTCGCGGGCTGCGTGCAGCCGGCCATGCTGCCCAACATCAACACCGCCACCGCGCGCGTGTTGGATGCCGCGGGCATTCAAACCCTCGTCGCACCCAAGGCAGGTTGCTGTGGCGCGGTGAAGTTTCATTTGAATGACCAAGACGGCGGCATGGCCCACATGCGTCGCAACATCGACGCTTGGTGGCCCTTTGTGCAGCAAGGCGTCGAGGCCATTGTGATGAACGCCTCCGGCTGCGGCGTGATGGTCAAAGACTATGGCCATGTGCTCAAAGACGATCCCGTTTACGCCGCCAAAGCCCAACGCATCAGCGAGCTCACCCAAGACTTGAGCGAGTTGCTACCGGCCTTGGTGCCGGTGCTCAAACCCAAGTTGAACGCCTCAGTCATGGTCCGCATCGGCGTGCAAGCCTTCCACCCACCTTGCACTTTGCAACACGGCCAGCAGCTCAAAGGTGGGGTGGAAAAACACTTGGCCGATTTGGGCTTTGTCGTTCAAGTGGCCAACACCGAAGCCCACCTGTGCTGCGGTTCGGCGGGCACCTACAGCGTGCTCAACCCAGACATCAGCACCACCTTGCGTGACCGCAAACTCGGCCACCTCGACGTCCTCCAACCCCAAGCCATCCTCAGCGCCAACGTCGGCTGCATCATCCATTTGCAAAGCGGCACTGACGTGCCCGTCAGGCATTGGGTGGAGGTGTTGGATGAGGCGCTGGACCCATCCCCACGCTGAAAAATCGCCATCACCCTGCGGCGAGCAAACCTATCAATTCCACCAGCCCAATGGCCTGTGCGCCGTAGCGCATCGGGAAGCGCTCGGTGCCGGGGTAGACCACATAGCGTTGCGTGATGTTCAAGTCAGCGCAGGCAATGTCAAAGCCTTTGCTCAGGGTCGGAGCGGTGGAGCGCTTGACTTCGATGGCCATCCAAGCTTGGCCCGCACGTTCAATCAGCAGGTCGATCTCGGCACCGGCATGGGTGCGGTAGGTGTAGGGCGTGCAACTGGGGCTGGCGGCGGCCATCAGGTTGTCGATGCAAAAGCCCTCAAAGCTGAGGCCGCATACCGGATGCCCCACCAAATCATGCAAACTGCCCAAGCCCAGCAAGGCATGCACCAAGCCGCTGTCGCGCACATAGACCTTGGGCGCTTTGACGAGGCGCTTGCCTACATGGCCGCCCCAGGGGCGCAAGCGTCGCACCAGTTGCAGATCCACCAGCAAGTCGATGTAGCGCTCAATCGCCGGGCTACTCACGCCCAAGCCGCTGGCCAAGCGGCTTTGCTGAAACCATGCGCCTTGTTGATGGGCCAGCATGGTCCACAAGCGGCCCACGGTTTCGGCGGGCAGGCGTGGCGCAAACATGGGCACATCGCGCTGCAAATAGCTGCGTACAAAATCCTCACGCCAACGCAGGCTGGCCGCGTCGCTGGCGGCGAGCAGGCCGTCTGGAAAACCGCCGCGCAGCCACAGCGTGTCCAAATCGGCGGCAGGCCATTCCAGCGCATGGATGGGGCTAATTTCCAGATATGCGACGCGTCCGGCTAGGGTTTCGCTGCTTTGCTGCATCAGGTCTAGCGAGGCTGAACCCAAGAGCAGGAAATGACCAAACCGTTGCCCTGCACGGCGACGTTCGTCGATGATGCCTCGCAACACCTCAAACAGGCCGGGCATGCGGTGGATTTCGTCCAAGATGACGAGCTTGTTGCCTTGGGCCCGCAAGAAGGCGTCGGCGTCTTGCAAACGCAAACGGTCGGCGGGGCGTTCCAGATCGAGATAGCGGGCACCCGCTGGCCAGCTCTCAGCCAGCGTGAGCGCCAGCGTTGTTTTGCCCACCTGGCGTGGCCCGAGCAAGACCACCGCCGAGGATTCATCCAGGCGATCAGACAAGGTCGTGAGTGTTTGGCGAGTTATCATCATTGAAATTTTAACGTGTATCGTTCATATTTCAAGGTTAAATTTTAAAAACGAGTCTCCCTTGTTTGTTCACGTGGCTTGGTTTTTTTGCTTCAACGCTGAGGGGCTTGGGTGAAAACTTGGCGCTTGCTCGCCAGCGCCTCGTGGCTCATCGGCGATCACCCCGCATGGCCCGACATCGCGGAACCTGCGCAAACCAAGTAAGGTAGTCGCAAACGCGCTCACCCAACCATAGAATGACTTTCGCAATTTGCCGATGAAGCGACGAGGAGATTCACCATGTTCCCATTTGAAATCTGGCTTGCCTACAGTGCTGCTTGTTTGCTGCTGGTGTTGTCGCCTGGCCCAGACAATTTGTTGGCCATTGGGCGCGGCCTGAGTCAAGGCAGGCGTGCGGCCATTGTTTCGGGCGTTTCTTCGGGTGCGGGGATTTTGTTTCACGTGGCTGCGGCCACCTTCGGGTTGACGCTGCTCATGCAAACCTCAGCGTTTGCGTTTTGGACCGTCAAATTGACGGGCGCTGTCTATTTGCTGTGGCTAGGCGTCAGGGTTTTGCGGCCCCGCAATCTGATCAGTTTCATGCCTAGCGCAAAACAACCACTGTCTAACATTTTTATGACTGAATTTTTATCGGCAGCACTCAACCCCAAGCCTGGTCTGTTTGTGCGGGCGTGGCGTTTGTTGCGTCAGGTTTATCTGTCGCTGTGCTCAGACAAGAATAAGGTTTTTGCCCGAAAATATAAACTTACCTGCCATTTTTTATGAGAAACCTGACTATGAAAATTCAAACTCAAAACCTGTCTCCATCACAGCCATACCAAACAACACGTTTGTCTGGTTTCTCAAGCAAAAATTTTCAGGCGGCCACTTGGCGTGGTGAAGATTTGCTATTGCAAACCAAAAAAGGTGAAGTATGGGTCCTCAAAGGCGCTAATGCCAAACGTCTGAGCACCCCCGACTTCTTCTTGATCTTTGACGACGCCAGCGTCCCCCTTGCCGCCTTTGCCCCCAACTTTGCCCAGCCCACAGCAGGCAAGGCCCCGCACGTTCCCCAGTTTGAGGTTGCCGCCCCCGTCAAAATCAGCAAACTTCCAGGCAAACCTATTGGGCGGATTCAAGGACGAAGTGCAACACGCTTTAACGAGGCATGGAATACCTCGTGAGGTGTCTTGAATCCTAGTCGCTTTCTGGGGCGGTGATTCAATCGGTTTTCAATCATAGTCAATTCCTCATCCGTCACGGTTT
>NZ_JAVKLW010000011.1:0-11724 GCF_031538885.1 Limnohabitans sp. | reverse complement strand
TTTGGTATCGTTCTTCTCGGCTGAGGTGCTTGTACATTGGGCAACTTCGACTTGGCGGTTAAAGCGGCCATGATGCTCTCGCATCCTCAGCCACCTATAACCAGTTCATCTTTGTTGCACTTCGTCCTTGAATCCGCCGAATAAATGACATCGAAGATCCAAAAAAATTGTGCCGAGATATCTCTGGCATTGGTCGTTGGGGCAATGGTGATGTAGAAATCGGCTTAAACAATGAGCAAGAACTTCCATATGTCTTGGGCTTGATACGCCAGTCTTTCGACCATCAAATGAGTGGCTCTTCGGACACTTAACGCTAAAGAGTTTGTGTTGCTTTCCAAAAACTAAACCAAGAGCCGAGAACTCTTAGGCACATGCGCCATCAAAAACTCCATCTGATCCGCCAAGATGCGGCGGTTACGAAGGATGAAGTCCTCCCACAACGACGGCTCATAAGGCGTGTACAGCAGCGGCATGCGCGCTTGCTCGGGCGTGCGGTTGCCTTTGCGGTGGTTGCATGATTTGCAGGCTGTGACCACATTCATCCACGTGTTGGGGCCACGTTGCCCAATGGGTCGAATGTGTTCGCGGGTGAGTTCTGACTCGTGAAAGTGGTCGCCGCAGTAGGCGCAGATGTTGCGGTCGCGGCTAAAGAGCTTGTCATTGGTCAACCCCGATTTCAAATCAAACGGGTTGATGTTGGGCACGCCCTTGGTGCCGATGATGCTATTGACCGTGATGATGGACTGCTGCCCTGTGATGGCATTGGTACCGCCATGAAACACCGCGACCTCGCCGCCCGATTCCCAGCGCACTTCGTCAGCCGCGTAGTGAATCACCGCTTGCTCGAGCGATATCCACGACTGCGGTAGCCCTTGGGCAGACAGTTTCAAGACCTTCACACCTCACCTCCATTCGCTTGCAAAAAACGACCGTTCGGGAATGCACATCTATCGCTGACAATATACCTTTATTGAGTGACGGTTTTAGGCCCGTCACCGTTCACCCAAGATATGCAAATTTTCAGAGGTTTTCATCACCCGCAGTTGGCCAAGGCTTGCGCCTTGACCATTGGCAACTTTGACGGCGTTCACCGTGGCCACCAAGCCATGCTGGCCCTGCTGGAAAACGAGGCGCGTCACCGTGGCGTGCCCAGTTGCGTGATGACGTTTGAGCCACACCCACGCGACTTCTTTGCCAAGCAGCACCAGCAACCCGACCTCGCCCCCGCCCGCATCGCCACGCTGCGCGACAAGCTCCACGAGCTGGCCGCGTGCGGGGTAGACCAGTGCGTGGTGCTGCCGTTCAACCAAGCCTTTGCCTCGCAAGGGCCGCAGGCCTTCATCGAAGACGTGCTGGTCAAAGGCCTCAGCGTGAAATACGTGCTGGTGGGGGACGATTTTCGCTTTGGCGCCAAACGCGCAGGCGACTACGCCATGCTCGACGCCGCAGGCGCGCAACTGGGCTTTGATGTAGCCCGTATGAACAGCTACGAAGTATCAAACCCCCACGCGCGGCACCTTGTGTCCTCGCTTCCCCCCGAGGGGACTGGCCCCGCCTTGGGGTGGCCCAGCGGCAAGTCCAACCTGCGCGTCTCCAGCTCTGCCGTACGCGAGGCCATGGGCCGTGGCGCGATGCAAGAGGTGACGCAGTTGCTGGGACGCCCCTACGCCATCTCGGGCCATGTGGTGCATGGCCGCAAGCTGGGCCGCGAGCTGAACTGCCGCACGCTCAATTTGCGCTTCAGCCATTGGAAGCCTGCGGCCAGTGGCATCTTCGTGGTGCAGGTGCATGGCCTGAGTGAACAGCCTTTGGCGGGCGTGGCCAATTTGGGCATTCGCCCCTCGCTCGACCCGAGCGATGTCAACGGCGGTCGCGTGCTGCTCGAAACCCATTGCCTAGCCTGGCCTGCCAGCCTAGGCGCTGAGGGGGGCTACGGTAAAATCATTCGAGTGGAACTGCTGCACAAATTACACGACGAGCTGAAGTACGACGGTCTGGACGCCTTGATGCAAGGCATCCACAAAGACTGCGACGACGCACGCGCTTGGCTCGCAGCCCGAATTTGACGGGGCGTGCAGCCCCCTCTTGCTGCACACTGCCCCGCATCTGCCTGATTTAGCTTGTTGCCCCGCTTTTGGGTTTGAGCAGCCAGCCCCCTCTTAATGCCTCCGACCTGAGATCGCCATGACCGACAAAGCCACTGATTACCGCGCCACGCTCAACATGATGGACACCCCGTTCCCCATGCGGGGTGACTTGCCCAAACGCGAACCCGCGTGGGCCAAGCAATGGAACGAGCAAGGCTTGTACAAAAAACTGCGCGTGGCTCGCCAAGGCGCACCGCTGTTTGTGCTGCACGACGGCCCGCCCTACGCCAACGGCAAGCTGCACATCGGCCACGCGCTGAACAAAGTGCTGAAGGACATGATCGTCAAGTCGAAGCAACTCGCAGGCTTCGATGCGCAATACATCCCCGGTTGGGACTGCCACGGTTTGCCGATTGAAAACGCGATTGAAAAACTGCATGGCCGCAAACTCAGCCGTGACGACATGCAGGCCGAAAACCAAAAGTTATGCCGCGCCTTCGCCACCGAACAAATCGACCAACAACGCGAAGACTTCAAACGCTTGGGCGTGTTGGGTGACTGGGAGCGCCCCTACCACACCATGGACCCCGCCAACGAAGCCGGTCAATTGCGCGCCTTCAAACGCGTGATGGAGCGTGGCTTTGTGTACCGTGGTTTGAAGCCCGTGTACTGGTGCTTTGACTGTGGCTCGTCCTTGGCCGAGTTTGAAATTGAATACGCCGACAAGAAGAGCGACACGCTCGACGTGGCTTTCTTATGCGCTCAACCCGAGAAACTGGCTGCTGCATTTGGCTTGACCAAGCTCGACAAGCCAGCGTTCGCCGTGATTTGGACCACCACCGCGTGGACCATCCCTGCCAACCAAGCGCTCAATATGCACCCCGAAATCAACTACGCCTTGGTCGATACCGAGCGTGGTTTGTTGGTGTGCGCAGCCTCGTTGGTCGAGAAATGTTTGGAGCGTTGGAAGCTCGAAGGCAAAGTCGTTGCCACCGCCACGGGCAACAAACTCGGCCTGACTGAATTCAACCACCCACTCGCGCACGTAGACGCAGGCTACCAACGCACCTCCCCCGTGTTCTTGGCCGACTACGTGGGCGAAACCGACGGCACCGGCATCGTGCACAGCGCCCCCGCCTATGGCGTCGATGACTTCAACTCATGCATGGCCAACGGCATGAAGTACACCGATATCTTGAACCCCGTGCAAGGCAACGGTGCCTACGCCGCTGACTTCCCGCTGTTCGGTGGCCAGCACATCTGGAAAGCAGTGCCTGTCATTCTGCAAGCACTGCAAAGCGCAGGCCGCTTGATGGCCACACAAACCATCACGCACAGTTACCCGCATTGCTGGCGTCACAAAACGCCCGTCATCTACCGCGCAGCGGCGCAGTGGTTCATCCGCATGGATGCGTTTGACAGCACGACTGAGAAAACCACGGGCAAATTCATCACCGACAAGTCAACACATTCGCTGCGCGAACTCGCGTTGCACGCGATTGACCAAACCCACTTCTACCCCGAGAACGGTCGCGCACGTTTGAGCGACATGATTGCCAACCGCCCCGACTGGTGCATCTCGCGCCAACGCAGCTGGGGTGTGCCCGTGCCGTTCTTCTTGCACAAAGACAGCGGCGAGTTGCACCCACGCACCATGGCCATCATGGACCAAGCAGAAGACATCGTGGAACAAGGCGGCATCGAAGCCTGGAGCTGCGTGGCGGTGGAAGACATCCTCAACCAGCCCGGCGACGACGCAGCCAGCTACACCAAGAGCACCGACATCTTGGAAGTGTGGTTCGACTCCGGCTCCACCTTCCAACACGTGCTGCGCGGCAGCCACAAAGACGCCTACAACTTTGGCGTGAATCACCGCGCGCCTTTCCACACTTCACCCGACAACTCCACCCCCGAGGCTGACCTGTACCTCGAAGGCCACGACCAACACCGAGGCTGGTTCCACAGCTCACTGTTGTTGGGCTGCGCCTTGTACGACCGCGCACCCTACAAAGGCCTGCTGACCCACGGCTTTGCCACCGACGGCCAAGGCCGCAAGATGAGCAAGAGCTTGGGCAACACCGTCGCCCCGCAAGAAGTGAGCGACAAGATGGGCGCCGAAATCGTGCGCTTGTGGGTGGCCAGCACCGACTATTCTGGCGACCTGAACATCGACGACAAAATCTTGGCCCGCGTGGTCGACGCGTACCGCCGCATTCGCAACACGCTGCGCTTCTTGCTCGCCAACGTGAGCGACTTTGACCCAGCCAAAGACGCCGTGGCGTTTGACGATTTGTTGGAAATCGACAAGTACGCGTTGTCTCGCGCTGCGCAAGTGCAAGCTGAAATTTTGGGGACATACAAACCCGAGACGGGTGTGTTTGAAGGCGGTCATTTCGGCAAGTATGAATTCCATCCCGTGGTGTCAAAGTTGCAGCTGTACTGCTCGGAAGATTTGGGCGCGTTCTATTTGGACGTGCTCAAAGACCGCCTGTACACCACAGCGCCGAAGTCGCTCGCACGTCGCAGCGCGCAGACGGCGCTGCACCACATCACCCACGCCATGCTACGTTGGATGGCGCCGTTCCTCAGCTTCACAGCTGAAGAAGCGTGGGCGACGTTTGGCAAGTCCGAGTCGATCTTCTTGGAAGCTTTCACCAACCTTGGCGCGACCCACACTGCATTGATGGACAAATGGCATGCCGTACAACAGGTTCGCGACATCGCCAACAAAAAAATCGAAGACAAACGCACCGAAGGTTTAGTGGGCGCATCGCTGCAAGCTGAGTTGCTCATCCATTGCGATGGCACAGCGTATGACGCACTCGCTTCATTGGGTGACGACTTGAAGTTTGTCTTCATCACCTCCCAAGTCACCCTCGTCAAAGGCGGAGGTTTGACCGTCGACGTCAAAGCCAGCACAGCCACCAAGTGCGATCGCTGCTGGCACTACAGCGACGATGTGGGCCACAACCCCGCTCACCCCACCCTGTGCGGCCGCTGCGACAGCAATTTACACGGTGATGGTGAAGTGCGGCACTTCGCATAAAGAGCGCACGAAAGAACGCATTGATGGCACGTCACACTTTCATTCGCAGCACCACCTCGCATTGGGTGTGGCTTAGCCTCGCTGCCCTGATATTGGTTGCAGATCAATTCACCAAGGTGCTCATCACCAGCACCTACCAGTTGGGTGAAGGCATTGCGGTCAGCAGCTTTTTCAATATCGTGCGCGTACACAACGAAGGCGCTGCGTTTTCGTTTCTCGCCACTGCGGGTGGTTGGCAGCGTTGGTTTTTCACAGGCTTGGGCGTGGTGGCCACCATCGCCATGGTGTGGATGCTCAAAAAACATCCGGGTCAAAAACTGTTTGGCATTGCAGTTGCCTGTATCTTGGGCGGCGCAGTGGGTAATGTGGTTGACCGTGTGCTGTATGGCTACGTGGTGGACTTTCTGGATTTTTATTACGCGGGCATTCACTTCCCTGCGTTCAACATCGCCGACAGCGGCATCACGGTAGGCGCCGCTTGTCTCATCTTGGACGAAGTGCTACGCGTACGCCGCGGCAACTAAACATGCAAATACTTCCCCCAAAAACAGTTGGCGTTACCGAACTGAACACGACCATTGCACACAAAGGCTACGGCATGCTGAGTGCTGCCAGCGTGGCGCAATGGGCGAGTTGCTCGGTGGCCGAGCTGCAAACCCTGTCGCCCAGTTGGGCCGACATGCCGCCCGACAACTACCTCAAAGACGGTGGCCGCTACCGCCGCCGCCGTCACAGCAGCTTTGTATTTGAGAACGAGGCATTGACCCAAGTGCCACACCGCGCGCATTGGCAGTCGCTCGACTACAATGCACTGCATGGCGGCATGGAGCGTTGGTTTGAGCCCATGCATGCAGACACCGTGACATCGCCCGCTTGGGCCCAGTTGCTCACGGCATTGGCGCACACCGCAAGTCAAGTGCGCGGCACACCCAACACCAAGTGGTGCATCGAAGCGCATCAGTTCCGCATTGACACCACCGATGGCATTGGCCGTCCTACGCCCGAGGGCGCGCATCGTGATGGTGTGGATTTTGTGGCCGTGTTCATGGCCCACCGCAGCCATATCAAAGGTGGCGAGACTCGCGTATTTGACGCACATGGACCACAAGGCGAACGCTTCACGCTGAGCGAGCCTTGGTCTTTGCTGTTGCTAGACGACACACGGGTGATTCACGAAAGCACGCCCATTCAGCCGATGGCCGAAGGCGGGTATCGCGACACGCTGGTGCTCACCTGCCGTGCTGACAAGTTTCAGAACGCTGAACCCAGCACCTGAAACGCATGCGCTGTCATCACAAAGTGATGATGGTGCAACCCGTGGTTTTGCGGGCTTCCAAGTCGCGGTGCGCTTGGGCAATGTCGGCCAGTGGGTAGGTTTGGTCGATGTGGATCTTCACCTTGCCGCTGGTCACGGCTTCA
The DNA here is from genome assembly GCF_031538885.1 of Limnohabitans sp. Taxonomy (GTDB): domain Bacteria; phylum Pseudomonadota; class Gammaproteobacteria; order Burkholderiales; family Burkholderiaceae_C; genus Limnohabitans. Next base: position 5,172 of record NZ_JAVKLW010000011.1, on the reverse strand, counting down.
AACAAATCGTCTGCCATCTCTTGCGTGCTTTCGCGCGTGACGATGTGGCTGAACAAAGTTTGGCGCGTGAGGTAGATCGAACCCTTAGGGCCCAAAATGCCGGGGGCCATCGGTGCTGGTGCACCTGATGCGTTACCAAAGCTGGCCATCAAACCAAACGGTGCGATGCAGTCCAGTGATTTGTCCCATGTATCTTTACCCACCGAGTCGTAAACCACTTTCACACCCTTGCCGCCTGTGATTTCTTTCACACGGACCAGGAAGTCTTCGGTGTTGTAGTTGATGACGTGCGCTGCACCATTGGCTTTGGCCAATTCACACTTGGCATCACTGCCTGCTGTACCAATCAGTTGGTAGCCCAAGGCCTTGGCCCATTGGCAAGCAATCAGGCCCACACCACCGGCAGCGGCGTGGAACAAGATGAAGTCCCCCTTGTGCAAGCCGCCTTGTGGCAAGGTGCGCTTCAACAAATATTGCGCGGTCAAACCTTTGAGCATCATGGCTGCGCCGGTTTCAAACGAAATGGCATCTGGCAATTTGCACACGCACTTGGCGGGCATCACGCGCTCTTCGCAGTAGCTGCCGGGTGGTTGGCTGGCATAGGCTGCGCGATCGCCCACTTTCAAATGGGTCACGCCCTCGCCCACGGCTTCGATGATGCCGGAGGCTTCCATGCCCAAATGCAAAGGCATAGGCAGTGCATACACACCGCTGCGTTGGTACACGTCGATGAAGTTCAAGCCAACGGCTTTGTGGCGAATGCGAATTTCGCCTGGGCCAGGTTGACCCACGGTCACGTCAATGAGCTTGAGCTCTTCAGGGCCGCCGTTTTTTTCGATGATGACTGCTTTGGTCATGGGTGATGCTCCAGAGTTGGTTTGTTTTTCAGGTGCCAAATCCTGCCATGAAATTCGCAAGAGGGGTGTCGCAAGGGTTATCTTCCCCCTCGGGTAAAGTCTTGCCCTTATTCTTATATCTGTTGCCCCTCACGCCTTGACGCCGCGCACTGCGGCGCTTTTATTAGTCCCACCCTTGCTGTGGGCAGGTAATGCCATCGTGGGGCGACTGATACACGAGCTGATCCCACCGCTCACGCTGAATTTTTTATGCTGGGGCTTGGCCTTTGCACTACTCCTGCCTATCGCGCACCATGTGCTGCGACGCCACAGCCCGCTCTGGCCGCACTGGAAACGCTACGCGCTGTTAGGCCTGCTGGGCGTGGGCTGCTACAACAGCTTGCAGTATCTGGCACTGCAAACCTCGCCGTCGGCCCCGCACTTTTAGCCTACCGCTGCTGGGGCTTGGGTGTGCAACACGTCGGCCCCAACATTGCGGGCTTTTTTGCCAACCTCACCCCTGTGTTTGCAGCCACGCTATCCGCATTGGCCTTAGGTGAGCTGCCGCAGACGTACCACATCGCAGCGTTTGTACTGATTGCGGGAGGGATTGTGGTGTCGTCACGGAGCGAAAAAATTTAAATAATTCAATTTTTCAGTAGTGTCTGGTGTTGCGGACACGTATGAATTCAAAGTGTTTTTGCGGTGCATCCCACATCATCGTACGGCGCTCAGAGGCACTGAATACAGTCTCATAAATTTTGAGCATCGGCCCGTAATCTAAGCGCTCAGGTGCTTTAAGGTAAGGCCAGTCCGAGGCCCACACACAATGTGAAAAACCAAACTCACGCACCAAGGCATCGGTGAAGATGCGTGTATCGCTGAAGGGATAGCCCACCTGCGAAAACTTGGCAAACCCTGAGAGCTTGACCACCGTGCGCCCCTCGCGTCCCAGCGCCAGCAAGGCCTGAAAACCAGGCTGCGATAACCCTGCATTTAAATTTGGACGACCGCAGTGATCGATCATCACTTTCACATCCACACGTGCGAGCATGGGTAAAAAATCTAACAGCAGATCGTTCTCGACTTGAAACTGCGCCCACATGTCAAGCTGCTGAAGTCGACGCAACAAGGGTTCGATGTTGGAATAAAAATCAAAGCCCATCAAAGATGGATTGAAGGCCACACCAATGACGCCTTGAGATTTGAATTTCTCTAAAGCTTCCAAGCTGCAATCGTTGGGCACCACGGCAATGCCTTTAAATACACCCGGGGCACCAGCGAGGGCATCTAACAAACAACGGTTGTCGGTGCCATAGCCCGAGTTCGGCCCCACCAGCAGGGCATGCTTAACCTCATAACAAGCCATGACCTCTTGGAAGTATTTGGCACTGCCCATCTCTTGCCCTGCCGGACGGTAAGACGCACGCTCACCATAAGGGAACCGACGGGGCTCCAACACATGGCAATGCGAGTCAATCTTAGGCTCTGTGAAGATACGCACAGGTCAGAAGGTGGCAAGAATGGCTTGACGCAACTCCTCGGTGATTTCTGGCTTCACACCAAACCAGGCTTCAAATGCAGGGATCGCTTGGTTCAGCAACATCCCCAGTCCGTTCACCGTCAAGTGGCCACGCTCACGCGCTGCTGCCAACAACGGTGTTTCGAGGGGGATGTAAATCAAGTCCGACACCATGGCCGTTTTGGGCAAGGTATCCAAACTGATTTCTAGCGGCGGTTGTCCATACATGCCTTGGTTGGTGGTGTTGACCAACATGGCGGCCCCTTCCATCGCAGCATGGCGCTCTTGCCAATCGTAGGTCTTGACGATGCGAGGTTCCACCGAAGCCAACTCATCCGCCTTGGCTCGGGTGCGGTTGATCAAGCGAATCTCTTTGGCACCTTCATCCAGCAAGCTGATGACCACCGCGCGCGCAGCGCCTCCTGCACCGATGACGGTGATCGGGCCGTCATCGGCACGCCATGTGGGTTTGGCGTCCTTCAAACTTTGAATGTAGCCAAACCCATCGTTATTGAACCCATGAAGACTGCCATCTGGCTGCACCACAATGCAGTTGATCGCGCCAATGCGTTGGGCCATGGGACTGAGCTGATCCATCAGCTTCATCGCCATCAGCTTGTGGGGTTGCGTGATGTTGCAACCTATCAGTCCCAGTGCAGACAAACCTCTGACGGCTGCCTCGACGTTTTCAATCTGCACGGGGAAGTGCCCGTAGGCACCTTTCAAGTTGTACTTTTTGATCCAGTAGTTGTGAAGGATGGGTGAGCGTGACTGGAATACGGGCATCCCCATGACACCGGCCAACTTGAATTGATTGCTATCTGACATGCTTCAAACCTAGGTTATTTTTTGTTGGCGGGTGGCAAGATTTCACTCACCACTTGTTTGCCGTTGACCACTTTGGTCAAGTAGCTTTCACGGTCCAAGTCACCGTTTTCGTCATAAGAAATATCCAACAACAAACCGGGATATGTTTTGGCAGAGAGGCTGATGTTTTTCATCGCGGCAGCAAACGCTTTGGAATCAAACTTGCCCAACTTCTCGGTCACCGCCTTCACGGTGTACATGCCAATGTAGCCCTTCAAACCGTTGTGGTCTGAGCGTGAGTTGTATTCCTTCTGGAATGCGGCATCAAACTTTTTCACACCTGCTTGTGGCGCATCTGCGGTCAAGCCCACGTGTGCAATTGCACCGTTGGCAGCATCGCCAGCCAACTCAATCACTTTTTGGCTGGTCAACACCGTCTCGCCAATCACAGGCTTTTTGTAGCCTTGCTTCTTCAACTCGCGCAACAAACGTGCGGACTCTTCTTCGTTGGTATAAGCGAACAAAGCATCTGCATTCGATTGTTTGGCTTTCACCACCACACTGCTGAAGTCCACTTGACCTGGCTCAGACGAAATATCAGCACCCACTTTGATGCTACGCGCCTCCAACGCCTTGATGATCAGATCGCGACCACCTTTGCCAAAGTCGTTGTTCACATAAACAACGTCGACGGTCTTGGCCTTGACTTTGTCTTTGATGTAGTTCGCAATCTTGGGCATCGCCGTGGACTGCGTGAACGATGTACGGAACACATAAGGGTTGCCTTGCTGCGTGATGGCAGCAGCTTCACCACCGGTGAAGTTTGGAATTTCAGCGCGCTTGGTAGACGCCATGCTCACCATGATGGAGCCAGAAAACACGGGGCCCATGACCACATAAGCGCCCTCGTCCACCGCTTTGTCGGTCAGGCCTTTGGCAACACCAGGGTTCGACTGTGTGTCGTACGAGACGTAGTCCACCCTCTTACCCAAGATGCCACCGGCTGCATTGATCTCTTTGACCGCCAGCTTGATGCCGTTGTCAAAGTTGGTGCCCGATGTGCTGCCCGTGCCTGAGAGCTCTACCAAACCAACGATTTTGACGGTCTGTGCGCTCGCCAGAGAGGCCACGCCAATCACCGACGACAACACCAGTTGTTTGAACAATTTCATTTGTGTCTCCTACGTTTGAAATAAAAATCTCTGTGAATTTCGTCTTTGTTTCATCTTTGATGCCGATTCACCAAGCAACGAAATGACCCCGCATTCTGCACCTAAAGCTCATGCCAAATGATGTCAGGGCGAGGGCAAGTCCCTTGAATCAATCAAATATCCAAGCGCCTAAATGTGTCGGGCCCAGCATGCCCGACCACATTCTTCGGCCAGGCACATCGCTGCCTGCGCCACTGGCCACCATCAAGGGAATCAGATGCTCTTCACGCGGATGCGAGGCCACGCCACCAGGCGCTGTGCTCCAGTGCATCAACCGTTCTGTGCGTTGCGCTTGATTGCCGTCAAGCACCTGATTAACCACGCATGAAAGTGCGCCGATGCAGGCCCGCCGCCGTGGGGCAGGTACATTGCTGGCATTCGCGTTACGCGCATCACACGTCTTTCATTGCTATCGGTATCAGAGGGCCTCATTTTGACTCAGCACCTATTCAATCGCCGCCAACTCTTCGCCAACACCACGGCCACTGCGCTGGCTTTGTCGCCCCTGCTATCGCACGCAGAGGCCGCTTGGCCCAGCAAACCCTTGCGCTTGGTGGTGCCCTTTGCACCGGGCGGCAGCTCTGAAATTGTGGCGCGTGCGATCGCGGGTGAACTCGCCAAGACGATCGGGCAAAACGTGTTTGTGGACAACAAGCCAGGCGGCGCGGGCAACATCGCCATGCAAGAAGTGGCCAATGCCAGCGACGACCACACCCTCATCTTGGGCCACATCGGCACCTTGGCCGTCAACCCCTACATCTTCCCCAAGCTGCCCTACGACGTGAACAAAGACTTC
>NZ_JAVKLW010000010.1:0-19318 GCF_031538885.1 Limnohabitans sp. | reverse complement strand
CCACCCTTGACCAGCCTGACGGCCTCCAGCTTGAATTCCAGTGTGTACCGCGCCCGTCGTATCGAATCGCTCATTTCTCTCTCCTAAAACTGATTTTTACCTATCAGCTAAGGAGTACGTTTTTCAGGGGTAAGGTCATTCAGGCCATTGGTTCGGATGCTCATACGATGGGATCCAAGACGATTGGTTCTGTGCTCATCAACCGCATGAAGGTGGCGGGTCGTTAAGCGCGTTTGCGCAGCATGCGACGCAACTCGGGCGACTGAATGGGCGCCACGTCGAAGGCTGGCGTATCCAACGCGTCGTTCACTGTTTTTTTTCAAAAACCTAACGGTTTCTTGGTTGGCGTCACCACGTTCGGTGCCGAATGAATAGTTTGATTTGAGCAGGGTACGGAACATGGCTCTAGAACTGCCGGGTAAGCGGTCAAAAACGAAGCAATGGCGCGATCATAGTGACTCAGTGTTTGGCGAAATGGCTGGCCAAATACTCCGCAGCCCCTAAGCCCGCAATGCGACCACTGGCCAAGCAAACGCTGAGCAAATAGCCGCCTGTGGGGGCTTCCCAGTCCAGCATCTCGCCGGCCACAAACAAGCCGGGCAGCGCCGTGGCCATGAGGTGTGCATCCAACGCTTCTAGGCGCACACCGCCTGCGCTGCTGATGGCTTCATCCAATGGACGTGTGGCGATCAAGGGGAGGGGCAGGTGCTGGATGGCGGCGGCCAGTTGCACGGGGTCGTTCATGGCTTCTTTGCTCAGCACCTCATGCAAGAGGGCCAAGTGCAACGCGGTGAGGTTGAGGCGGCTTTTGAGGTGGTTGCTGAGTGAGCGTGAGCCACGCGGGTGGCGCACTTCGGCCAGCATGTGCGCAGGCGTGAAATCGGGCTTGAGGTTCACGTGCAAGGTGGTGCTGCCGTGGCGCGCAATTTCGTCGCGCAGCAAGGCGGATGCCGCGTAGACTAGGTTGCCTTCCACGCCCGTGGAGGTGATGACGAACTCGCCTCGGCGCTGGAAGTTGACTCCAAGGCTGTCGGTAAACGACAAAGCTACCGACTTCAGTGGGGTGCCTGCAAATTGGCTGGCAAGGTGCGTGCTCCATCCTGTGGTGGTAGCGCTGTGGCTGGGACTGCTGTTGGCACTGCGTGTTTGCACATCAAAGCCGCAGTTGGCAGGACGCAGTGGCGACACCTCGATGCCTAGCGCACCCACCCACGGCGGCCACGCGCCGTCCGAGCCCAGCTTGGCCCAACTGCCGCCACCCAAGGCCAGTAGAACGGCATCGGCATGTCCGGTGTGTGGGCCTTGTGGCGTGTCGAAGTGCAGGGTGAAGGGATGTGTGGTGCCTGCCTTGTGTTGCAAGCCTCCGTTCCAGCGGTGGCGCATGTGAAACCTCACAGGCGTACCCTGCCCTGGGTGGCGCAAGCGGTGCAGCCACGCACGCAACAGCGGTGCGGCTTTCATGTCGGTGGGGAAGATTCGCTGTGAGCTGCCCACAAAGGTGTCGAGCCCTAAGCCTTTGACCCATGCGCAAATCGCGGTTGCATCAAAGGTTTTGAGCCATGTCGTGCAAGCCTCGCGGCGTTCGCCATAGCGGGAGACAAACAAGTCAAAAGGTTCTGCGTGTGTCAGGTTAAGTCCACCCAAGCCCGCCAGCAAAAACTTGCGCCCGACAGAGGGCATGGCGTCATACACATGCACATGAACGCCTGCGGCACTGAGCATTTCAGCGGCCATGAGGCCGGCGGGGCCTGCGCCCACGATGGCGATGTGGGGGTTTGATTTGGAAGTCACCCGTCAAGTGTAGGCGGCGGCCCGCAGACCTGTCGGTGATGGAGGCTGATACCATCCGCATCCGCATCCGCATCCGCACCAACGCCCACGGCTTGCGGCCTTTTGTGATGACCAATTTACGCACCTTGGACGGTTTGCAGGCTGTGGTCAAGTTCATTGAGACCAAGGGGATGTTGGTGTGATGCTTGAAAAACAGGAGTAAGCCATGCTTTTGACAACCGCTGTTTTTGCCAGCATCTTGGCATTGATGTTCATCAAACTCTCATTCAATGTGATTGGTTTTCGGCGCAAGAACAAGGTCTCTTTGGGTGCAGGAGGCGTGGACGAACTTGAAAGAGCCATACGCGCGCATGGCAACTTTGCTGAATACGTGCCGTTGGGTCTGTTTTTGATCGGCGCTCTGGAACTCAACGGTGCTCCGTGGGAGCTGGTGGCCGTGTTGGGTGCCTTGCTCGTGGCTGGGCGTTACTTTCATGCCAAAGGCATCAGTGAGCCCCCACCCAATTTCACCCAACGGGTCAGAGGCATGAAGCTTACTTTTGCGGCCCTGGCCTTGTCGGCGATTGCCAACGTCGCTTGGGTGGTGTATCGGGTAATGGCTTTGGCCTGATCAAAAATTCAGATCAGCCCCTCATACGCAACGGTGATGGGCGCATGGTCTGAGAACTTTTCGTCTTTGTAAATCGCCTCGTGGCGTGCTTTGGCGGCCACTGCGGGGGTGGCCAAGTGGTAGTCCAAACGCCAACCTACGTTGTTGGCATAGGCTTGGCCTCGGTTGCTCCACCAGGTGTAGCAAGCGTCGGTGGTGTCGGGTTGGAGTTGGCGGTACACATCGACGATGCCGTCTTGGGTGGTGAGCCGGGTCATCCACGCACGTTCTTCGGGTAAGAAGCCGCTGTTCTTTTGGTTGCCCTTCCAGTTCTTCAAGTCGGCTTCTTTGTGCGCGATGTTGATGTCGCCGCACAGCACAAACTCGCGTGTTTGCTTCAAGGTGCTGAGGTGGGGGGACATGGCGGCTAAGAAGCGGTATTTCGCCTCTTGGCGCTCAGGGCCAGAGGAGCCGCTGGGAAAGTAGCTGCTGATGATGGAGATTTTTTGGGTAGGTGTGTCAAACCGCAGTTCGACATAGCGGCCCTCACGGTCGAACTCGCCACCGTCAAAGCCGACGATCACGTCGCTGGGCTCATGCCGGGTGTACACGCCCACACCCGAGTAGCCTTTTTTCTCGGCGTAGTGAAAGTGACCTTGCAAACCCGCCAAGCGGTCGAATACGCTCTCGACGTCAGGCGCTTGGGCTTTGATTTCTTGGACGCAAATACAATCAGGGCTGGCTTTTTCGAGCCAAGCTTCCACGCCCTTGCGGGCGGCCGAACGAATACCGTTGAGGTTGAGGCTGGTGAGTTTGAACAAGGAATTTCCCCATGAGTCAGAGTGCGCTTGCCAACGATGCGTTGGCACAAGAATTTGTGCAATTTTCGCTGGATTGTGGTGTGTTGAAGTTTGGGGAGTTCAAAACCAAGGCGGGCCGCTTGTCGCCTTACTTCTTCAATGCGGGTTTGTTTGACGATGGCGCGAAGTTGGGCAAGTTGGCCAGCTTCTATGCGCAGCGTTTGATGCAAAGCGACATCGAGTTCGACATGATTTTTGGCCCCGCTTACAAAGGCATTCCTTTGGGCGCAGCCGTGGCGATTGAGTTGGCTCACCTAGGAAAAAATGTGCCCTTTGCCTACAACCGCAAAGAAGCCAAAGACCACGGCGAAGGCGGTAGCTTGGTGGGTGCGCCGCTCAAGGGCCGTGTGTTGATCGTGGACGATGTGATGAGCGCGGGCACTGCTGCACGGGAATCGATTGCCCTGATCAAGGCAGCAGGTGCGACAGCGCATGCCGTGGTGATTGCGCTGGACCGCCAAGAAATGGCGACGGAGAAAAAAGCGGATGGCACAACCCAAGACGTGCCCTATAGCGCCGTGCAATATGTGCGCGAGCAAGTGGGTTTGCAGGTGTGCGCGATTGCGGAGTTGAGTGATTTGTTGGCTTACCTCAACGCCCAGCTGGGCAATGCCATGGGTGAGCACTTGGCGCGTACGCAGGCGTATCGTGAGCGGTATGGGGTTCGGGCGGCTTAGCTGTTTTGTTGGTTGTGAGGGCGGGCGTTGTTCGTTTTTGTGCTGTGCTCGCTGGGTGAGTTGGGTATTGCCCGCTTCCTCATAAGGCGTACCACAAATCGTCAGCGGGCAACACCCAACCCACCCAGTCTGCGGCTTGGCGTTGCTTCGCTCGCCTCGTTCGTGCGAACGGATGTTCGGTTAACTAGGGGTTGTTTGAGCGAACTGTGTCGATCTCACAGGGTGTGGGTTGTGGGTGCGGCGGGTGATGATTTGCGGTAACCGTATGAAGAACCCGCCGTACCCGCAACCCGCACTGCATCCGACGAGAAGCCTTCACGCGTGCATTCGCCTTCCGTCAACAGAACATTGCCTGTTTGTCTTACGGTGAGAGGTGCAGTTCTGTGGCGTGTTTACGCCGAAGCCACCGCATATCCCATGGTCTGTGGCAACCACAACACCAGTTGCGGAAAGAAGGTCAGGGCCAGCAGCAGCCCTAAGAGCATGACCAAGAACATCCAACCCTCGCGCATCATCTCGCCAATCGGGATGCCTGTGAGGGCCTTGGTCACAAACAACAGCATGCCAAACGGTGGGTGGATGAGGCCAATCATCATGTTGAGCACCACCAGCACACCAAAGTGAACCAGGTCAATGCCCAGCGCATGCACGGCGGGCAGCAGCATGGGCACAAACACCAGCAGCAGCACGGACACATCTAAGAAGCAGCCCAGCACCAAGAACAGCACGTTGACCATCAGCAAAAACTGAATGCGGCTGAGCTGCATGCTGTCCACCCATGCCGCCATGTGTTGTGGCACTTGTTCGGCCGTGAAGGCGTAGTTCAAGATGAACGAGCCTGCCAAGATGAGGGTGATGACTGCGCTGGCACGGGTAGACGCCATTACCACATCCCAAAAGCTGCGCCATGTGAGCGCGCGGTAGACCACGGTCGACAACACCAACGCATGCAGCGCGGCAACTGCTGCGGCTTCGGTGGGCGTGAACGCACCCGAATAAATGCCGCCCAACAACACAATGGGCATGGACAGCGGCAAGGCACCGCGAAACAAAATGGCGGGCCATGCACGCAAGGGCACGGGGTCTTCGCGTGGCATGTTGCGTTGGGTGGCAATGATGTGCACCACGCCCATCATCAGTACCGTCATCAACAAGCCAGGCATCACGCCGCCCAAGAACAGCGCACCCACAGAAGCGCCCGACACCAGCGCGTAAATGACCATCGGAATCGACGGCGGGATGATGGGGCCCAGCGTGGCACTGGCCACCACCACCGCACCGGCGAAGCCGCGTGAGTACTCGGGCTTTTTGAGCATTTGGCGAATCGTCACCAGGCCCGGGCCTGCGGCATCGGCAATGGCGCTGCCGCTCATGCCCGAGAAGATGACGCTGACCAAAATATCCACTTGCGCCAAACCGCCGCGCATACGGCCCACAAGGATGCGGCAGAAATCAAAAATGCGTTCGCTCACTGTGCCTGCGTTCATCAAGTTGGCGGCAAACACAAACAGTGGCACGGCCAACAACACATAGCTGTTGTAGAGGCCATTGCTGACTTGCTCGGCCACGAGGCCTAAGTCTTGCCCTTTGGTGATGAGATAAGCCACACCCGACATGAGCATGGCAAAGCCAATCGGCATGCGCAGCAGCACGCCCAGCACTAACACGGCGGCTAAGGCGGTGAGTGGACTCATCATCATGGTTGCAGCTCATGCACGCTGAGGTCGCGGTGATTCATGGCTTGCACCAAGCCTTGCCAACTGCGCGCGGCCAAGGCGACGAGTAGCAACACAAACGGCAGAAACACCCATTCAAACGACAGGCCTAGCACGGCGGTTTTTTCGCGGGCCATGAAATGCACGTAGGACCAACTCGCGGGAAGCGCTGCCACGGCCAAGCCGCCCATGAGCGTGTGGCCCACCATGCGCATGAGGCGTCGCGTGGCGGGGCCAACGCTGTGCCACACCAAGTCGAACATCACATGTTCGCGCTCGGGCACGACAAATGCGCAGGACCACAAGATGACCCACAGGTACAAGATGACAGCGAGCTCATCACTCCACGGCAGGGGTTGGTTGAAGCCAAAGCGCGCCGCGATTTGAACGAGGAAGGTGAGGAACAAGGCGAGAAACAGCAAGCCGCCCATCGCGTTGACGAGCTGGCGCATGAACGTCGCGAATTTTTGGAAAAGCATGCGTTTTATTTGGTCGCGTTGATGCGGTCCATCAACCCTTGAGGCCAGTTTTGCGCCATCTCTGATTTGTCGTAGCTCGCTTGCACAGCTTTGCGGAATGCAGCTTGATCAGGCGTGACCACCTTCAAGCCTTGCTTTTTGAAGAAGTCCAAGATTTGCGCTTCTTCTTGGATGCGGTTGTCGTTGTTGAACTTGGCGGCGGCTTGTGCGGCGGCTTTGAGGTGCTTTTGTTCAGGGGCAGACAGGCTGTTCCACATTTTGTTGGAGACTGCGATGAACAAGCTATCGACCAAGTGGTGGGTCAACACAATTTGTTGCGTGACTTCGTAGAACTTGGCCGCACGCACGGTGGGCAAGGGGTTGTCTTGTGCGTCGATGGTGCCGGTCTTGAGGCCCATGTAGACCTCGCCAAACGCGAGCGGCGTGGCCGTGGCGCCCAAGGAGTCGCCCAAGAACAACCACTCTTTGGAGCCAGGCATGCGCAGCTTGACGCCTTTGAGGTCTGCGGGTGTGTTGACCTTGCGTGTGTCACGCAAATTGAGTTCGCGTGTGCCCAAGTAGACGGTGGCGAGGATGGTCACATCCATCTTCTCGGACGCGAGCTTGAACAACTCGTCGCCGATGGGGCCGTTGAACACTTTTTGTTGGTGTTTGGGGTCGCGGATGACGTAGCCCGCCGTGAAGATCGAAAATTCAGGCACCAGCTTGGCAATGTCAAAGGCCGAGATGGACGCCAACTCCAAATTGCCACGCGCCATGGCCGCAGGCTCGGTGCCTTGCTTGAACAAAGAGCCGTTGAGGTTGATTTGCACGTCATAGGCGTTGGGCGCCGATTTGTTCAACGATGCTTTGAGCACGTCCCACATCTTGCCGTGCCAATCGTCGGGTACCGCTGGGCTGGAAATGCGCAACACAGTTTTGTCAGCGACGGTTTGGGCGAGTGCTGTGGGGGCGTGGCCGCCCATCAGCACGGAGGTGGTGGCGAGACTCAAGAGGGTGCGGCGAAGCAAGGTGGATGTGTTCATGGGTTGTCTCCTAGAGGGTGGCTTTTTAGCTCAATTTTTTCATCAGCAGTTCATTGACTTGTGCGGGGTTGGCCTTGCCTTTGCTGGCTTTCATGATGGGGCCGACCAAGCCGTTCAAAGCTTTGGTGTTCCCTGCTTTGAACTCTTCCACGCTTTTGGGGTGGGCGGCCAGCACGGCATCGATGATGGCTTCGAGTACGCTGGCGTCGTTCATTTGCTTAAGGCCACGTTCTTCGATGAGGTGGTTGATATCAATGGCTTTTGCATCGGTAACGTGCAGGGTTTCTACGATTCGAATCGTGATGTGTCGTCCTCCTGTTGGAAGCCACTCCACTGAACGCCACATTGCATCAAACGCAACTTTGGCTTGTGCATTTGACATCTCATTTCTATGGATGCGACCCAGTAAATCAGCTAACTCAATCGGGTGAACTCTGACTCGCTCAAAGGTTTCGTTTTCGCTATTCAAGCGACGAGACACTTCGCCCATGATCCAGTTGCTGGCCAGTTTGGGTTGACCGCAGGCTTGGGCCGTGGCTTCAAAGTACGCAGCCGCCGCTTTGCTTTGCGTGAGTTGCGTGGAGTCGTACACGGGCAGCGCATAGTCTTTCACAAAACGTTCAGCCATGACGCGTGGCAGCTCGGCCATCTCGCTCTTCACACGTGCCACCCAATCGCGGCCAATCACCAGCGGGGGCAGGTCGGGGTCGGGGAAATAGCGGTAGTCGGCGGCGTCTTCCTTGGTGCGCATGGCACGGGTCTCACCCGTGTCTGGGTCGAACAACACGGTGGCTTGCTCGATCGCGTGGCCGTCTTCGATTTGGTCGATTTGCCAACGCACCTCGTAGTCGATGGCTTGCTGCATAAATTTGAAGCTGTTCAAGTTTTTGATCTCGCGGCGTGTGCCCAAAGGCGCGCCAGGTTTGCGCACCGACACGTTGGCGTCGCAGCGGAAGCTGCCTTCTTGCATGTTGCCGTCGCAAATGCCAATCCACGTGACGATTTTGTGCAGCTCTTTGGCGTAGGCCACGGCTTCTTCGCTAGAGCGCATGTCGGGCTGCGTGACGATTTCCAGCAACGGTGTGCCTGCGCGGTTCAAGTCGATGCCGCTTTGGCCCCCACCTCCGAGCGCTGAGTCTTCGTGCAGTGATTTGCCCGCGTCTTCTTCGAGGTGGGCGCGCTCCAAGCGCACAGTTTTGTGCACGGTCTCTTTGCCGACTTCCAAAAAGAACGATACCTCGCCGCCTTGCACCACAGGGATTTCAAATTGGCTGATTTGGTAGCCCTTGGGGAGGTCGGGGTAGAAGTAGTTTTTGCGCGCAAAGATGCTGCGCTCGGCAATGTGCGCGTTGACGCCCAAGCCAAACTCAATCGCGCGTTCGACTGCGCCGATGTTCATCACGGGCAACGTGCCGGGCAGGGCCATGTCCACCGCGCAGGCTTGTGTGTTGGGCTCTGCTCCAAAAGCCACCGAGGCACGGCTGAAAATTTTGCTCTTTGTCGAGAGCTGGGCGTGTGTTTCAAAGCCGATGACGACTTCGTAGCCTTGGATAAGTTTTTCAGTCATGCTTGCCATCCGCTTTGGCTTGCTGAGTTCAATTCGAGTAATTTGTCCCAATCTATAGCCCCGTTGGCTGCGCAAAAATCTATAGTGAAATTTCTTGTAAAGTTAGTGATAACACGTCCATATGCCTCATTAAATTCGTCGCATCTAGAACGTGCTTGATGCCCTACGGGTTCAACGATTTCTTTGTACATGGTTGGCTCATCGGATATCAAATACCAAAAATCTTGACCGCAAAGTTTTAAATAGCCCTTTTCTTTGTTGGGATTTTTATCTTGACCATAACAACAACCATTGACGCAAACGATTTTTGCGCGATGACCCGCAATTTTTTTTATTCGATCAAAATCCGAAATCATTTTGCTAATTTGACGTGAATTTCCCCAATTGGGGCCACTCTTAATCGAAACTGCATAGCGAATGTCATCCCTAAAAAACTCTAAGTCGACACCTTCAGAAGTAGATTTCATTCCTTTGAATTTTTCAGCGCACACAAAAATCGCCATGGATTCAAGGAACTCACCAAATAATGTTTCTTCGTTAGAAGATAAGTGCGCATCTAGCAATTGCTTGACCATGTCTGGCGCAGAGCTGATGGCTTTTGCTTTAAATAAATAAGGATTTTTCCGCTTTAAAACGTTTTTTAGTTTGAGCTTCTCAATGCTTGCCAGTCGTTTGTCATGAAATTGAGGCTTTATGTTTTTTGCTACGAACTCTTTTGTTTTTTGGAGTAATGTCATAAGTCGAAGATTCCTCAAGTAGGAGGGGCTGATCTGGGGTGATTTTCTTTTTGCACATGTCAACGAATGTCGGCGATATGTCTATTCCAATTGCACTCCGATTCAGTGCAAGTGCCGCTTCTAAGGTCGTGCCTGATCCAGCGAACGGGTCAAGTACAACTGCACGTTCATTCGAAAAAAGTTTGATGAACCATGACGGTAGAGCTAAAGGATATGCTGCACTGTGGTTTTTATTGCCGCATTCTGTTGCTAGATGAAGAACATTGGTTGGGTATGCAAATTCACGACCTTGCCAGTTCGCGATGTTTTTAGCGAAAGCATTTCCCACCTGTGAATCATGTCGAATCGTGTCATTCTTACCTAAAGACTTTAAACGCGTTTGAGCCCAATCTCCCATTGGAACCATAACGGCTTCTTGATTCATGGTGAATGTCTTAGATTTGGTGAAATGTAAACAACGCTCCCACGCATCACGAAAGCGATTGGGCCATTTTCCTGGAAAGCAGTTGCGCTTGTGCCAGATATATTCTTCAGTCCAATACCAACCCTGTTTTTTTAGAGCCAAGATAAGCTCCAAAACATAAGTGTGCCGTTCTCCGTTAACTGCTTTTTCTTTTATGTTGAGAATAAAAGAACCGTCATTTTTTAAAACTCGGAAAAGCTCAGCAGAGCGGGGTGTAAACCATTCCACATATTTTTCTGCTTTGATTCCGCCATAAGTGGATGATCGTTGATCGGCATAGGGCGGCGACGTCACGATTAAATTGACCGATTCGGTAGGGAGTTCTTTCAGTATATCTACACAATCTCCAAGAATCACTTGACTCTGTAAGCCTTTGTTTCGAAGTTTTTTTTCATTAAGTAGCGCATTCATTTATGAAACTCCTGATGGCTTGGCATTATGGAAATCGGTGTGCAATTGGTATTGGTGCGCCACGTTCAACAAACGCGCTTCTTGCAGATAGTTGCCAATGAGTTGCATGCCCACAGGCATACCACCTTCGCCAAAGCCCACAGGCACGCTCATGCCGGGCAAGCCAGCGAGTGAGGCGGGCAGGGTGAAGATGTCGGCCAAGTAGTCCGCCAATGGGTCGCTGGCGTTGTTGCCCAGTTTCCACGCCACGGTGGGTGCGACGGGGCCGGCGATCACATCGCACGCAGCAAACGCGCGTTGGAAGTCGTCGGCAATCATGCGGCGAATTTTTTGGGCTTGCAGGTAGTAGGCGTCGTAGTAGCCGTGACTCAGCACATACGCGCCGGTCATGATGCGGCGCTTGACCTCTTCGCCAAAACCTTCGGCGCGGGTTTGTTTGTACATGCTCACGAGGTCGGTGTAATCCTTGGCGCGGTGGCCAAACTTCACGCCATCAAAGCGGCTCAGGTTGGAGCTGGCTTCGGCGGGCGCAATGATGTAGTAGACGGGGATGGCCAACTCGGTGCGTGGCAGCGTGATGGGCACGAGCTTGGCGCCTTGGACTTCGAGCGTGTGGAGCGCGGCGTCGATGGCGCTGCGCACGTCGGTGGCGAGGCCGTCGCCGAAAAACTCGTGGGGGATGCCAATGCGAAGCCCAAGCAAGCTGTCGCCCAGCTTGGCAGAGAAGTTCTCAGTGGGCACATCGAGTGAGGTGGAATCGCGGTCAAGGTCGGGGCCGCACATGGCACTCAACAACAACGCGCAGTCTTCGGCCGTGCGAGCCATGGGGCCGGCTTGGTCGAGGCTAGACGCGTAGGCAATCATGCCGTAGCGCGAGGCGCGGCCATACGTGGGCTTGACGCCGGTGATGCCGCAAAAGCTAGCGGGTTGGCGGATGGAGCCGCCGGTGTCGGTGCCGGTAGCGGCGGGCGTCAAACGTGCGGCCACTGCGGCTGCGCTGCCACCCGACGAGCCGCCGGGGATGCGGCTCGCGTCCCACGGGTTGCGCACAGGAGACGGTGCGGCATGGCCGACGGCAGGCACACCGACGTTTTCATTGCTGGAGCCCATGGCAAATTCGTCACAACTGACCTTGCCAAGCGTCACCATGCCTGCGCCGCCTTGCCCGTTCACGCCAGTGCCGAGCTTTTGCACCACGGTGGCATCAAACGGGGAGCGGTAGCCGCGTAACATCTTGGAGCCCGCTGTGGTCGGGAAGTCGCGGGTGACGAACACATCTTTATGTGCGAGTGGCAAACCTTCCAAGCAGCCGCCTGTGCCTGCGGCTAAGCGAGCGTCCGAGGCTTGGGCTTGGGCGAGTGTGGCGTCTTCGTCGATGGACAAAAAGGCGCCGCAGGTGTCGGCCTTGGCGCGGTACAAAAAGTGTTGGGCGAGTTCAACCGCGCTCACTTGTTTCGTGCGCAGGGCGGTGCTGAGTTCGGTCAAGGATCGGTCGTGGAGGGCTTTTTCCATGTTTTAGTCCTCACTCGATCACTTTGGGAACCAAGAACAAACCACGCTCCACGGCGGGGGTGCTGCGTTGGTTGGCGTCGCGTTGGTTGGGCTCGCTGGCCACGTCAGGGCGCAGGCGCAACTCGATGTGCGCGCCAGGCATGGCGTCCACAGGGTGGGCCATAGGCAGCACGCCTGTGGTGTCTACCGCACGGATTTGTTCGACGATGCCGAAAAAATCGTTGATTTTGCTGAGCATGCGGGCTTGTTCATCGGGCTGTAGCGCTAGCCGCGCCAAGTTGGCAATGCGGCGAATGTCTTGGTCATTCAGGGACATACTTTTATAAGGGGAAAAACCCGCGATTTACGGGCGATGCGGTATTATCTCGCCTTTGTGTGTTCGCGCCCGCGAGCAAGCTTTGAGGACAGACATGTTTGGATCTTTTCGTCGGTATTTCTCCACCGATTTGGCGATTGACCTCGGTACCGCCAACACCCTGATTTATGTACGCGACAAAGGCATCGTGTTGGACGAGCCCTCAGTTGTGTCAATTCGCCACGAAGGCGGCCCTCAAGGCAAAAAAACCATTCAAGCCGTGGGTCACGAAGCCAAGGCAATGTTGGGCAAAGTGCCGGGCAACATCGAAGCGATTCGTCCGATGAAAGACGGCGTGATTGCCGACTTCACCGTGACGGAGCAAATGCTCAAGCAGTTCATCAAGATGGTGCACCCCCGCTCGGTGTTGAAGCCCAGTCCACGCATCATCATCTGTGTGCCTTGTGGTTCTACCCAAGTGGAGCGTCGCGCGATTCGCGAGTCGGCTTTGGGCGCAGGTGCTTCAGAGGTGTATTTGATTGAAGAGCCCATGGCCGCAGCCATTGGTGCTGGTTTGCCCGTGTCCGAAGCCTCTGGCTCGATGGTGGTGGACATTGGGGGTGGTACCACCGAAGTGGGCGTGATCTCCCTGGGCGGCATGGTCTACAAAGGCAGTGTGCGCGTGGGTGGCGATAAGTTTGACGAAGCCATCATCAACTACATCCGCCGCAACTACGGCATGTTGATTGGCGAGCCAACGGCTGAAGCGATCAAGAAGCAAATCGGCTCTGCGTTCCCCGGCTCTGAAGTCAAGGAGATGGAAGTCAAGGGTCGCAATTTGTCCGAAGGTGTGCCGCGTTCATTCACGATTTCGTCGAACGAAATTTTGGAAGCGTTGACCGACCCTTTGAACAACATCGTGTCCGCCGTGAAAAACGCGCTGGAGCAAACCCCGCCTGAATTGGGTGCAGACATTGCCGAGCGCGGCATGATGCTCACTGGCGGTGGCGCTTTGTTGCGTGACTTGGACCGCTTGTTGGCAGAAGAAACGGGCTTGCCCGTCTTGGTGGCCGAAGACCCGCTGACTTGCGTGGTGCGTGGTTGTGGTTTGGCGTTAGAGCGCATGGAGCGTTTGGGCTCCATCTTCACGAGCGAATAACTCAGTGCCACTAGGCACCCTCGACCGTTCCCCCCCGGCCTTCTTCAAGCAAGGCCCTTCGGCTGTCTCCAAATTACTTTTTTTCAGCGCCTTGTCGGTGCTATTGATGGTGGCTGATGTGCGCTTTGGCATGACGCAGCCTTTGCGGGCGGCCTTGTCGATTGCCTTGTATCCGGTGCAGTGGTTGGCCATGCGTCCACAAACGTTGGCTGACTATTCGTCCGAATATTTCGAAGCGCGTGATGTGGCGCAAGCCTCCGAGCGCGAGGCACGTCAGCAACTGCTGGTGCACGCCCGTCGCTCAGGGCAGGTGGAACAACTGGCGCTAGAAAACAAACAGTTGCGCGGACTGCTGAGTTTGAGTAAACGCTTGGAGACCAAGGGCGTTGCTGCCGAGGTTTTGTATGACGCGGCAGACCCTTACACCCGCAAGCTCATCATTGACAAAGGCTTGCTCAATGGCATCAAGGTCAGCTCACCGGTGATGGACGAGCACGGCATCTTGGGCCAAGTCACGCATGTGCTGCCTCTGGTGAGTGAGGTGACTTTGGTGACCGATCGCGAACATTCCATTCCGGTGCTCAACACCCGCACCGGCGCACGTGGTGTGGCCTACGGTGAGTCGGGCGGCGCACCGTTGCTGGAGCTGCGCTTCATGGCGACCAACGCTGACATTGAGGAGGGCGACTTGTTGTCAACCAGTGGTGTGGACGGCATTTACCCACCAGGTGTGTTGGTGGGCAAGGTGACCAAGGTGGAGCGCCGTGCCGAAACCGTGTTTGCGCGCATCCTGTGTGAGCCGGTGGGTCGGGTGCAGGGTGCGCGTCATGTGCTGGTGCTGGAGCCTTTGAGCGATCAATTACCGCCCCGCCCCCAAATTGAAAAACAACTGCCGGTGGCTGCGCAAAAAGGAGGTCGCCGATGATCATGCCGCGTGGCCAGCAGTTGTTGTTGCCAGCCAATCCGATGTTCATTTTGTTCACGCTATTAATGGCCTTGTTTGCCAACATGGTGGTGAGCATCAGCTTCGTCGGTAATGCGGCGTGGATGCCTGATTTCTTGGCTTTGGTCTTGGTGTTTTGGTGCGTTCACCAGCCCCGTTTGGTGGGCATTGGCGTGGCTTTCTTTTTTGGCGTGGGCACCGATGTTCACCAGTCGGCCTTGCTGGGTCAACATGCGTTGACTTACACCGCTTTGGGCTTCATGGCGATCATGGCGCACCGCCGTTTGTTGTGGTTTTCTGTGTCTTCGCAGGCGATGCAGGTGTTGCCCATGTTTTTGGTCGCACATGCGTTGGAGTTGTCGGTGCGCATGATGTCGGGTGCATTGTTTCCTGGCTGGACTATCTTTTTAGCACCGCTGCTGGGGGCTTTGCTATGGCCTGTGGTGAGTGTGTTCTTGTTGGCGCCGCAGCGTCGCGCACCTAACCCAGACGCGAATCGGCCACTATGAATGTGATTCGCGACATCGAGTCCGACCTGCGACGTTTCAGGTCGCGCATAGTGGTGGTGACGGGAGCGGTATTGGTGTTGTTTGGCTTGCTGGCCATTCGCCTCTTTTATTTGCAGGTCATTCGTTACGACGACCTCAATGCCCAAGCGGAGAACAACCGCACCGCCATCGTGCCCATCGTGCCCAACCGTGGCGTCATCATGGACCGCAACGGCATTGTGCTGGCGACCAACTACTCGGCCTACACGCTTGAAATCACTGCCTCCAAAGTGGTGGTGCCGCTTGAAGATGTGATTGAGCAACTGTCGGGCGTGATTGATATTCAGGCCCGCGATAAGCGGCGGTTCAAAAAACAACTCGGCGAATCCAAGAGCTTTGAGTCGGTGCCAATTCGCACCCGACTGACCGATGAAGAAGTGGCGCGTTTTGCTGCGCAGCGTTATCGCTTCCCCGGCGTTGAGATTCGTGCGCGCTTGTTTCGCAGTTATCCGTACAACCAGTTGGCCAGCCATGTGATCGGCTACATCGGTCGTATCAACCCCGCCGAAAAGGGCAAGATTGAAGAGTCGGACGACGCGGGCAATTACCGCGGCACAGACTACATTGGCAAACTCGGTGTTGAGCAAAGTTACGAAACGCAACTGCACGGCACCACAGGTGTTCAAGAGATGGAGACCTCGGCAGGAGGCCGCGCCGTGCGTCGTCTCAACAGTAGCCAAGCGATTCCCGGCAACAGTGTGGTGCTGTCCATCGACATCAAACTGCAAAAATTGGTTGAAGATTTGTACGGCAAGCGTCGCGGTGCTTTGGTGGCACTGAACCCCAAGACGGGCGAGGTGTTGGCCTTTGTGAGCAAGCCCACGTTTGACCCCAATTTATTTGTGGACGGCATCGACTCGGAGAACTGGCAAGCCTTGAACGAGTCCATCGACAAGCCGTTGCTCAACCGTGCCTTGCGCGGCACGTACCCGCCCGGCTCTACCTACAAACCTTTCATGGCTTTGGCGGCTTTGCAAACGGGCAAGCGCGGGGAGAAGGCAATCATTTCGGATCCTGGGTTTTTCATGTTCGGCAACCATCGTTTTCGTGATGACAAAGAAGGCGGTCATGGCTCGGTGGACATGTACAAATCCATTGTGGAGTCGTGTGACACCTACTACTACACGCTGGCGCGCGACATGGGCGTGGACTTGATGTATGAGCAAATGAAGCCTTTGGGCTTTGGGCAAATCACGGGCATTGACATCTTGGGTGAGTCGCGTGGCGTGCTGCCTTCGACCGATTGGAAGCGCACCACCTACAAAAAGCCTGAGCAGCAACGTTGGTACTCGGGCGAAACCATTTCCTTGGGGATTGGTCAGGGCTACAACAGCTTCACCATGCTGCAAATCGCCCATGCCATGGGCACGGTGGCCAACAACGGCTTGAAGATGAAGCCGCACTTGGTGCGCGAAGTGGTGGATGTGGAAACCAAGGTCTCGACCCCTGTGGCCAAAGAGCCCGTGGGGCAGTTGCCATTGCTGCCGGAGAATTTGGATGTCATCAAGCGCGGCATGATTGGGGTGAACATCGAAGGCACCTCCGCCACCAGCTTCATCGGGGCACCGTATGTGAGTGCGGGCAAGACGGGCACGGCGCAGGTCTATACCGTCAAACAAAACGAAAAATACAACGCGGCCACCATTGATGAACGCATGCGCGACCATGCCTTGTTCATGGCGTTTGCGCCCGCAGATGACCCCAAAGTGGCCTTGGCCATGGTGGTTGAGAACTCAGGCTTTGGTGCGCAAAATGCGGCACCGATTGCCCGCCGCGTGTTTGACTTCGTGATCATGGGCCAGTACCCCTCACAAGAGGACATTGAGGCGGTGCAAAAAGGCCAAGCGACCCGCCCGATCGGCAAACCGCGCGCAGTGGCTAACGTGCCTTGGCCATCGAAAGCGGTAGAAGTTGCGCCTGAAGAAATTGCTGAAGTGGCTGTTGCCGCCAAGGGGGCTGCCGCGGCGGCTTCGGCACCAGCACCAGCATTAGCCTCAGTCAAGCCAGCATCTGCCGCAGCCGCAGCCGCACGTGTTGCGCCTAGCGTGGCTTCCAAGCCTGCCGCCAGCAGCGCACGCTGAGTTGACCCCTGCGTTGGCGTGTATCCACGCCTAACGCAGAAAGGCGTCGTAGCTGGTTTTACAAATCAGCGCACCCACCACCACGATGAACATGCCGCGCACAAAGCCTGCGCCATGCTGCAAGGCCAAGCGGGTGCCTAACAAGCTGCCTGCGACATTGGCCATCGCCATGGGTAGCGCCAAGTGCCACCAGACATGGCCTTTGAGGGTGAACAACACCAAGGCTGCGATGTTGCTCGACAGGTTCAGCAGCTTGGCGGCGACCGACGCATTCAAAAAGTCATAGCCCAGCCAGCGGACGAATAAAAACACAAAGAAGCTGCCAGTGCCCGGACCAAAAAAACCGTCGTAAAACCCAATCGCCATACCGATGGTGGCGCTTGCCAACAGCTCTGCACGTCCTTGGAAGCGCGGCTGGTGGCGACGGCCTAAGTCTTTGCGCATCAAGGTGTAGACGAGCACAACCAACAGCACCAGCGGCAACAACTTACGTAAAAACTCGGGCGAAATCAAGGTGACCAGCCATGCGCCTGCAAACGCCGCCACCATGGTGGCCCCTGCCGCGGGCAACAAACCGGACCAGCGCACCTGGATGCGACGGCTGTATTGCCACGTGGCGAAGGCAGTACCCCAGACGGAGGCGCTTTTGTTGGTGCCAAACAAGGTGGCCGGTGCGGTGGTGGGGTAAGCGGCAAAGAGCGCGGGGAGCAAGATGAGCCCGCCGCCGCCCACGATGGCGTCCACAAAGCCTGCCAATGCGGAGGCCAAGGTGGTGAAGAAAAGTTCCATGCAGAGATTGTGGTCGCAAATAGAGCCGCTGCACAAAGCAAAAGGCACCGGGGGTAACCGGTGCCTTTTTGGAGTGGCGCTTCCTTAAGAAGCGTCTGTTGTGTTTGTCTCCTCAGACCCTCGTATCAACAGCGCGTACGCCATTGTGAGTGCAACTACTGTACGTGGTGCCAAGAAGCCATTTGCCTAGGAGATTCCCTTGAGGAATAACCCTAGACGCCGGTGGCTACTCAAGCTTGTTCGACTTCGTGCGCGAGCCATTGCGCGGCTTTCTCCGCCATCATCAAGGTGGGGCTGTTGGTGTTGCCGCTGATGATGGTGGGCATGACGCTGGCATCCACCACGCGCAAGCCGCGCACCACACCGCCGCGTCCGTCACGCACACGCAACTCGGGGTCGACCACGGCCATGGGGTCATCGATGCGACCCATGCGTGCGGTGCCCACGGGATGGAAGATGGTGGTGGCAATGTCGCCGGCCAAGCGGGCCAAGTCCTCGTCGGTTTGGTACTGCACGCCGGGCTTGTATTCCACGGGCTGGTACTTGGCGAGGGCGGGTTGGGCGGCGATGCGGCGTGTCACGCGCAGGGAGTCGGCGGCCACTTTGCGGTCGGCTTCGGTGCTCAGGTAGTTGGGGGCGATCTTGGGCGCGTCGTTGAAGTTCGCGCTGGTGATGTTGACTGTGCCTCGGCTTGTGGGGCTCAAGTTGCACACGCTGGCCGTGAAGGCGGGGAAGTTGTGCAGGGGCTCGCCAAAGGCATCCAGGCTCAAGGGTTGCACGTGGTACTCAATGTTGGGGTAGGGCTGGTCAGGGCTGCTGCGGGTGAAAGCGCCGAGCTGTGACGGTGCCATGCTCATGGGACCGCTGCGCTTGAAGGCGTATTCCAAACCAATCTTGGCCTTGCCCCACCAACTGTTGGCCAAGGTGTTGAGTGTCTCTACGCCTTGGACTTTGAAGACTGAGCGGATTTGCAGATGGTCTTGCAAATTGCCACCCACGCCCGGCAGGTCAATGACGGGTTCAATGCCGCGTTGCTTCAGCAAGTCCGCTGGGCCAAGACCTGAGAGCTGCAAAATTTGTGGCGTACCAATCGCACCAGCACTCAGCACCACCGATTGTTTGGCGGTGGCGGTCACGTAGCCGTGGCCTGTCCACACCTCGACACCGGTGCAGCGCTGCGTGCCGTCGGCCTCGGTCTGCATGACGAGCTTGGCGACTTGTGCGGAGGACCACAGTTCAAAGTTGGGACGCGCATAGCAGGTGGGGCGAATGAAGGCCTTGGCCGTGTTCCAGCGCCAGCCGCTTTTTTGGTTAACTTCAAAGTAGCCCACGCCCTCGTTGCTGCCACGGTTGAAGTCGTCGGTGGCAGGAATGCCAGCCTCCACAGCGGCTTGTGCGAAGGCATCGAGCACATCCCAACGCAGGCGTTGTTTCTCGACCCGCCATTCGCCACCTGCGATGTGGTGACGCAAGGTTTCGCCATACACCGTGGTGTCGGCCAGCAGCACCTCGCTGCGTTCGCCCTTGGCGCCATGGATGGCGTTGGCCCCTGCGTGGTGGTCTTCGTGCAGTTTGAAAAACGGCAGCGCGTTGTCCCAGCGCCAACGCGCGTCACCCGTGATGTCCGCCCATTGGTCGTAGTCACGGGCTTGGCCGCGCATGTAAATCATGCCGTTG
>NZ_JAVKLW010000009.1:0-7469 GCF_031538885.1 Limnohabitans sp. | reverse complement strand
TTGGGTGGACTAAGTTTGAAGTTGCTTTGACATGATCATCACCAGCCTGCTCGACACCGACCTTTACAAATTCACCATGATGCAGGCTGTGCTGCATCAGTTCCCGAGTGCGCAGGTGTCGTACAAGTTCAAGTGCCGCAATCCCGGTGTGCAGCTTGCGCCCTATGTGCAAGAAATCCGTGACGAAATTCGCTCGCTATGCAGCCTGCAATTTCAAAATGCCGAGCTGGCGTGGCTGCGCAGCTTGCGCTTCATCAAAAGCGACTTCGTGGATTTTTTAGGGCTGTTCCGCCTGAATGAAAAATACATTCAGGTGAATGCCTTGTCGAATGGTGAGATTGGCATCAGCATCCAAGGCCCTTGGCTGCACACCATCTTGTTTGAAATCCCTGTGTTGGCCATCGTCAACGAGGTTTACTTTCGCAACACGCAACAAGTGCCGGACTTTTTAGAAGGACGCAAACGCTTAGACCAAAAAATTCAAGCCCTACATGCCGAGCGTTTGAGTGATTTGAAGATTGCGGATTACGGAACACGTCGCCGCTTCTCCAAGGCGTGGCACGAGGAAATTCTGCGTGTCCTCATCTCGCGCCTAGGCACGGGGTCTGAAGGGCAGTTTGCAGGAACCAGCAATGCGTTGTTTGCAATGAAGCTGGGCCTGACCCCCTTGGGCACGATGGCACACGAATACCTGCAAGCCTGCCAAGCACTGGGGCCACGCTTGCGCGATAGCCAAGTGTTCGGCTTTGAGACATGGGCGCGTGAATACCGCGGTGACCTAGGGATTGCTTTGAGCGATGTGTATGGCATCGAGCCCTTCTTGCGTGACTTTGACATGTACTTTTGCAAATTGTTCGATGGTGCGCGTCACGACAGTGGCGACCCTTTCACATGGGGCGAGCGCATGATCACGCATTACCGCAACAACCGTGTAGACCCTATGACCAAGACCTTGATTTTTTCTGATGGCCTGACCATTGAAAAAATCATTGCCTTGTACCAACAGTTTCGCGGGCGTTGCCAACTGGCGTTTGGCATTGGCACCAACCTGACCAACGACTTGGGCTATGAGCCTTTGCAAATCGTCATCAAAATGACGCAATGCAATGGCCAGCCCGTGGCCAAGCTGTCGGACACGCCTTCCAAAAATATGTGCCAAGACGAAAAATACTTGGCCTATTTGCGCCAAGTGTTTGACATCGCGCAGCCTGTTTAACCGAGCTTATGAACTACCTAAAAATTGCTTGCGTCTTTGCGCTGGCGTTTGGTTTGAATGCGGTGGCTCCGCGTTTGCTGAGTCACATTGCACACTTGGGTGGCGTAGAGGCGGCCATTGCTGCCACCCTGTGGTGCTTGGGTTTGTTTCTCGTGTTTGGTTGGGGCTGTAGCAAGGCGGCGGAGGGCACGTTTTTCCCGAGCTTTACCTTGCAGTTGCTGATCGGCATTGTGTTGCACGATGCACTGGCGCCTTTGTCCGCGCAACTGGTACTCGCGGTGGTGGTGTGCACATCGCTTGCTGCCATCATTCTGAAGTCGGGCGGTGATGAGATTGAACGCAAGGACTTTTTGAAAATTGCCTGGCCTACCTTGCTCATCGCCACTGTGGGCTACTTGATCACGTTCTTTGTGATGTTTCCAGTGTTGATGTGGCTGGGTTTGGACAGCAAAACGGCCGCACTCTTATCCGCCATCGTGGGTGCGACCGATCCCGCTGCGTTGATCCCCACGCTCAAGACCGTGGTGTTTAAACCCGAGTTCAAGCAAATGCCGAGCTTGTGCGTGGCCGAAAGCGCCTTGAACGATGCTGTAGGGGCTATCTTCACGGGGGCGATTTCGGTCATGATTTTGGGGGGCGTTCAAATCGATAGTGCCCGCTTGTTGGCCGCAGGTCTGTTCAGTGCTGACAACTTGCAACTGCTCGCCGCACAGTTTGGATTTGGCGTCGTGGCCGGTGTCATGGGCTGGCTCGCCATGTATGCTTTTGAACGCTATAAATCCAACAGCCACGCACAAGGCAAGCTGGATGTGCCGTATGACTTTGCTTTGGTGTTGGCGGTGCCCTTGGTCACCTTTGTGCTGGCGCAGATGATGCATGGCAATGGTTTCTTGGCGGCATTCATCGCAGGCTTGTTGGCCAATTTCAACCACGGTACACACCATTTTCACGGCTTATTGCACAACCTTGAAGTGAAGATCGAGAGTTTGGCCAAGCCCACCATCTTCATGATGGTCGGGCCTTTCGTCGCCTTGCCGCAACTGGCCGAGACCGCAGGCTTGGGCTTGCTGGTGTCGTTGGTGTTCATCCTCTTGGCACGTCCTCTTGCGGTATTTATTTCACTGCTGCTGACGAAGGTGAGCCGATCTGAAAAACTGTTTCTGTGCGCTGTACGTGAAACAGGTGTGATTCCCGTGGTGTTGGCCGTGATCACCGTGGCGCAGTTTCCGGACATGACACAGCTCATGCCTTTGACAGCTTGGGTGGTGATTTGGACCTTGACTGTGCTGCCTGCGCTGACCCCTTGGTGGGCTAAACAATTAAACATGACAGAGTAATTCAATGAAATCAAAAATCATCGTCGCCCGTCCTATCTTTGAGGATGTCTTGGTGCGTCTGCGCGAACACTTTGACGTGACCGACAACCAAGTCGACACGCCGTGGACCAAGGCATCATGGACGCAAGCCCTGTCGCAACATGTGGGCGCTCTGACCACAGGGTCTGACCCTGTGGATGCCGACGTGCTCCAAGCCTGTACCCATCTCAAAGCCGTGGCCAACATGGCGGTGGGCTACAACAACTTTGACGTGCCCGCCATGACCGCCCATGGCGTACAAGCCAGTAACACGCCCGATGTGTTGACTGAGACCACGGCAGACTTTGGCTTTGCTTTGTTGATGGCGACGGCACGCCGCATCACCGAGAGCGAGCATTACCTGCGCCGTGGCGAGTGGACGCAATGGCGCTACGACATGTTTGCCGGCGCTGAAGTGCATGGCAGCACCCTCGGCATCTTGGGCATGGGTCGCATCGGCCAAGGCATTGCGCGTCGCGCTGCGCATGGCTTTGGCATGAAGGTGATTTATCACAACCGTTCACGCTTGGGCGTCGAGGCGGAAGCCGAGTGCAAAGCCCGCTATGTCAGCAAAGAAACGTTGCTCCAAACAGCCGACCATGTGATGTTGGTGGTGCCCTACAGCCCAGCGTCGCATCACACCATCGGTGCCGCTGAGTTGGCGCAAATGAAGCCCACTGCCACGCTCATCAACATCGCTCGCGGCGGTATTGTGGACGATGCCGCATTGGCGGTAGCGCTGCGCGACAAACGCATTGCTGCGGCAGGCTTGGATGTGTTTGAGGGCGAGCCCAACGTTCACCCCGATTTGCTGACTGTGCCCAATGTGGTGTTGACCCCGCACATTGCCAGCGCATCCATTCCCACACGCAGGGCGATGGCCAATTTGGCGGCAGACAACCTCATC
Organism: Limnohabitans sp.; assembly: GCF_031538885.1. Classification (GTDB taxonomy): domain Bacteria; phylum Pseudomonadota; class Gammaproteobacteria; order Burkholderiales; family Burkholderiaceae_C; genus Limnohabitans. Next base: position 3,991 of record NZ_JAVKLW010000009.1, on the reverse strand, counting down.
CGCTACTTCACGCAAGGCAAGTCGGTCGCCCCCTTGAACACGGTGTCTGCATGATGGAAATTTGGATGGCGGTAGGTGTGGGGGCATTGAATGCCTTGCTATTGCTGCTGCTCTTGCGTCGCCCCAGCAACCACCCCGATGCCGCATTAGCTTTGCAGCAGAGCTTGCAAAGCATGCACGAAAAACTGGAGCGTATTGAGCGAGAGTTGCGCACTGAGATTGCCGAATCCTCCAGAGGTGGCCGTCAAGAGCTGACGCAAAACTTGGCGCTGTTTCAACAAAGCCAAGTGCAGCAACTCACACTCATGCAAAAAAGTATTGGGGACACGCTGAACCAACAGTTGCAGCAATTGCAAAAAAGCAATGCCGACAAACTCGACGAAATGCGCCGCACGGTGGATGAAAAGCTGCAAACCACCTTGGAAAAACGCCTGTCCGAGAGCTTCAAACAAGTGGCCGAGCGTTTGGAGCAAGTGCACAACGGCCTCGGCCAAATGCAAAAGTTGGCCGATGGCGTGGGCAGCTTGCAGCGTGTGCTGACCAACGTCAAAACACGCGGCATGTTTGGCGAGGTGCAACTTGAGGCCTTGCTCGAACAAGTGCTCACGATTGAGCAATACGCCAAGCAAGTGGAAACCAAACCACGCAGCAACCAGCGCGTTGACTTTGCGATTCGGTTTCCAGGCCGTGGTGGCGAAGACGGTGAGCCCGTTTGGTTGCCGATTGATGCCAAGTTCCCGCGTGAAGATTACGAGCGCTTGCTGGATGCACAAGACCGCGCCGATGCTTTAGCCGCAGAAGTGGCGGCCAAGGCGCTGGAAGCACGTATTCGCACCGAAGCCAAGAGCATTGCCGAGAGCTACCTCGCGCCACCGCACACCACGGACTTTGCGATTTTATTTTTGCCTGCCGAGGGTTTGTATGCCGAGGTGCTGCGCCGCCCTGGCTTGATGGACAGTTTGCAACGCGACTACCGCGTCACCCTGGCAGGCCCGACCACCTTGCTAGCCATGCTCAACAGCTTGCACATGGGCTTTCGCACACTCGCGCTGGAGCAACAAGCCTCTGAGGTGTGGAAGGTGCTGGGCGCGGTGAAAACCGAGTTTGAACGCTATGGCGATTGGGTGGAGAAGGTGCGCGAGCAAGTGCAAAAAGCCGCGGACACACTGGACCGTGCCGACACCCGCAGCCGCCAAATGCGCCGTGCGCTCAAGAACGTGGAGGCCTTGCCCGAAAGCGAAGCGCAAGCGCTGCTGCCCAAGTTTGATGACGCCTTGGAAGAATCAGATCTCAAAGCGGACGCCAAGGTTTGAAACGTGAACTCGCCAAGCTGATTGCAGGCCAGGTGTGCCTGCATGCTTGTATGGCAGGCATGCGCATGGCCGCTCCCCTGATGGCCTTGCGCAGTGGCCAGAGTGAGGCCGCCGTCGGCCTGTTGCTAGCCATGTTTGCTTTGACCCAAGTGTTCTTGGCCCTGCCTGCAGGACGCTACGCCGATTTGCATGGCTTGAAACGCCCTGTGATGTGGAGCGTACTCATGGGCGTGACGGGTGCAGGCGCAGCTGCGGTGTGGCCCATCTTTCCCGTGTTGTGTTTCAGTGGTTTGATGACGGGGGGCGCTACCGGCATTGCCATCATTGCGTTGCAGCGCCATGTGGGTCGTGCCGCGCAAGGTTTGGCACAGATGAAGCAAGCCTTCAGTTGGTTGTCGATTGCACCTGCGTTCTCTAATTTCATCGGTCCGTTCACGGCGGGCCTGCTGATTGACCATGCTGGTTTTCAATGGGCATTTGCCGCTATGGCTGCATTGCCTGCGATTGCGTGGATTTGGATTCGTCAAGCGCATGAACTGCCGAAAGTTGAAAAACCTGAAGGCCATGAAAACAACAGTGCTTGGGATTTGCTCAACGAGCCCATGTTTCGGCGCTTGCTGCTGGTTAATTGGTTTTTGTCGGCGTGTTGGGATGTGCACACCTTTGTCGTGCCCATCTTGGGTCATGAACGGGGTTTGAGTGCTTCGGCCATTGGTGCTATCTTGGGCGTGTTTGCACTGGCCGCAGCGTTTATTCGCATGATGATGCCCTTCATCGCAGCACGTTTGCACGAGTGGCAAGTGGTCACGGGCGCAATGCTCATCACCTCATTTATGTTGGCGGTGTACCCGTTCACCGAGACAGCTTGGCTGATGGGCGCATGTTCGGCGCTGGTGGGTTTTTCGCTGGGCGGGGTTCAACCCATGATCATGAGCACACTGCACCAAATCACACCAGAACATCGCCATGGTGAAGCTTTGGGATTGCGCTTGATGGGCATCAACGCGTCGAGTGTACTGATGCCCATGGTGTTTGGCGCGGCTGGCACCGTCATTGGCATCAGTGGCGTGTTTTGGTGTGTGTCAGCAGTGGTGGGCTTGGGCTCACGCAGCGCGTATTTGCTCAGAGTTCATAAAAAGCACGGATGACTTGCCATGCGTCGTCCACGCTGTCGACGTAAGTGAACAAGTTCAAGTCTTCTTGAGAAATTACACCTTCTTCCAGCAGCACTTGTGGGTTAAACAGTCGCTTCCAATACGCACTGCCAAACAGCACGATGGGCACGGGCTTGGCTTTTTTGCATTGCACCAAGGTAAGTGTTTCAAACAACTCGTCTAGGGTGCCAAAGCCACCGGGAAAGGCCACCAAGGCTTTGGCGCGCATCATGAAGTGCATTTTTCGCAAAGCAAAGTAGTGGAACTTGAAGCTCAGTTCGGGCGTGATGTAGGGGTTGGGTGTTTGCTCATGGGGCAGGGCGATGTTGAGTCCCACGCTGATGCCACCCGCTTCTTGCGCGCCACGGTTGGCAGCTTCCATGATGCCGGGGCCGCCACCTGTGCAGATGAAGAGCTTGCGACCATGGGTCTTGTCGGCGCTGAATGTGGTGATGGTATGCGCCAAGGCGCGTGACTGCTCGTAGTAGCGCGCATTGCGCACCAGAACTTCGGCTTGGGCAATCTCGGCCTCATCGCCACTGGCACGTGCTCGGATGAGCGCAAGGTGTGAATCTTCTTCACTGCGAAAACGCGCACTGCCAAAGATGACCACGGTGTGCTCAATGCCGCGTTCAATTTGCGCCAAATCGGCTTTGAGCATTTCGAGTTGCATGCGCATGCCGCGTGTTTCGCGGCGCAGTAAAAACTCAGGATCTGCAAACGCCAAGCGATTGGATTCTGGGGTGATTGAGTCGCCGTTGTCGTAATGTGCTTTGAGGGTTTCCCAAGCTTGGGCAAGGCGTCTGTCGTGTGGGTCTAGCATTCCATCCATGCTGCGATGTTACTGTTAGAAATGCAGTGGGTTTGGGCGTAAAAAAGGCCTCCGAAGAGGCCTTGATTGGCAAAAACTTGAAAGCTTAGACGCGCTTGCGGTATTCGCCTGTGCGTGTGTCCACTTCAACTTTGTCGCCTTGGGCCACAAACAAAGGTACAGCGACTTCAAAGCCGGTTGCAATTTTGGCGGGCTTCAACACTTTGCCTGAGGTGTCGCCTTTGACAGCTGGCTCGGTCCAAGTGATTTCGCGCACGACGTTGGTGGGTAATTCCACAGAGATGGCTTTCTCGTCGTAGAACACCACTTCGAGTTCCATGCCGTCTTCGAGGTAGTTCAGGGCGTCGCCCATGTTGCTGGCTTCGACTTCGTATTGGTTGAAGTCGGCGTCCATGCAAACGTACATAGGGTCAGCAAAGTAAGAGTAGGTGCAATCCTTCTTGTCCAAGATGACTTGGTCCATCTTGTCGTCGGCTTTGAACACGACTTCGGTGCCGAAGTTCGCGATCAAGCTTTTTAATTTCATGCGAACGGTGGAAGAGCCACGGCCGCCACGTTGGTATTCGGTGCGCAGGACAACCATAGGGTCCTTGCCGTGCATGATGACGTTGCCAACGCGGATTTCTTGAGCGGTTTTCATAGTGTGAGGTTTTCTAAGAGGTATGTGGCCCATGCAGCTCAAGCTGCGCTGG
>NZ_JAVKLW010000008.1:0-8040 GCF_031538885.1 Limnohabitans sp. | reverse complement strand
GCCCACCCTTGACCAGCCTGACGGCCTCCAGCTTGAATTCCAGTGCGTACCGCGCCCGTCGTATCGAATCGCTCATTTCTCTCTCCTAAAACTGATTTTTACCTATCAGCTAAGGAGTACGTTTTTCAGGGGTAAGGTCATAGAGTGAGCCAGCGCTTGACCCGCGCGGCATGGTCAATCGTGAGACGCCAGGTGTGGTGGTCTTGGGCCTTGGGCCATGCGAGGTTCAAACGCAGCAGGCGTACATCACGGCTGACCAAGGCCACCAGCTTTTTGGCCGTGCCGACGTACAGCAGCAAGTCCTCGAGCTTTTTCAGTCGCCATGCGGACGGCGTCTTGCCTGCGATGTCAACGCCAAGCCATTCGTCACCCGGTGCAAATCCGGCACGGTGTGCGGCACTGCCGCTCAGCACAGTTTTGATCTGCACACTGTGGTACTCGCTCACGCGCAAGCCAAGGCGTTGGGCCATCGGCGCGGGGTCATGGTGGATGCCCACCCCATGCGCTGTGAGTAATTTTTCAAGCGGTAATTCGCGTGTGCCGTGTACCCATGCTTTGAACTCTGCGACCCATGAACGGCCTGTGAGTTCTTTGAGAACAGCCAGCACATCCGCCTCAAGCATGGGGCCATCTTGCGGGCCTGTGCAGCAACGCACCCACAAAGCGCGCATCACATCGTCCAGTGAGACGCTGTGGTTTCTCACGCCATGTTGCCGCAGTGATAGGTCGAGGCACAAGGCCACCAGTGCGCCCTTGGTGTAGTAGCTCACGGTGAGGTTGGGGCTGTTGGCGTCTGGGCGGTAGTACTTGGTCCACGCCTCAAAGCTTGACTGCGCCACACTCTGCACCTCGCGGCCCGGGGTTTGCTGCACTTGCTGGATGGTCTTGCTCAGCAGCTTGAGGTAGTGCGCATCGTCGATCAGCCCAGCGCGGTGTAGCAGCAAATCGTCGTAGTAGCTGGTGAAGCCTTCGAAGAACCACAGCAGTTCGGTGTAGTTCTCTTGGGTGTAGTCGTAGCGCGCAAACTCAGCAGGGCGCAAGCGCTTGACGTTCCACGTGTGGAAATACTCGTGGCTGATGAGACCTAAGAGCGTGGTGTAGCCCTCGCTCTGTTTGGCATCGCTTGCGTTGGAACCTTTGGCCCTGCTGTTGCTGCTCTCGCTGACACGCGGCAAGTCCGCACGGTTGCAAATGAGCGCGGTGGAGTTGCGATGCTCTAAACCACCGTAGCCTTGGACCACCGCATTGAGCATGAACACATAGCGTTGGTGTGGTGTGGCCGAGTGCTTGTTGCCACGTTTGGATTTCCCGTGCCAAAACCGAATCGCGGTCTCGCAAATTTTCTGGCTGTCGCGCAGCAAGCGTTCACCGTCAAACGCGGGTGTGGCACCTGCCACCACAAAGCGGTGTTCGATGCCGCAGGCCTTGAAGCTACCGCTCCAAAACGGGCCCATCTCCACGGGGCAGTCCACCAGCGCGTCGTAGTTGGACGCCACATAGGTGCCAAACCCTTGACGGTCGGTCTTGAGCGGTGTGAGGCCCGTGGCCACTTGCCACGGCTGGCTGTGCGGTGTGTGGAAGGTCTCGGCTACCAAACTCACCTGATGCGGCACATCTTCTAAGCTCTCGGCTTGCAAGAACACACTGGTGCCGTTGAAAAATCCGCGCTGCGTGTCTAGCCAAGCGGTGCGCACCGAATCGTCATGGGCGTGGACTTGGTAGTGCAGAGTAAGTGGGGCGTCTGCCCCACAGTCCACTTGCCATGTGCATTTGTCGATGTGTTGCACCGCCACTGGGCGATTGTTTTGACGTGCGCTGAGGGTGGTGATTTGCTTGGCAAACTCACGCACCATGTAGCTGCCTGCAATCCACACCGGCAGTGACACCCGTTGGCCTGCCGTGGGTTGCGCGATGGTGAGGGTCACGCCATACAAGTGGGCGTGCAAGTCAGCGGCTTCGACGCGGTAGTGCATAGTTGTCAAGTCGCCGCAGCGCCCAAAAGGCACGAGAAGGTAGACACCACGGTCAAGCGAAAGCGCAAGGTCATCCAGTCACGCAAGCCTGCCTCTGGCCATGTTTTGCGGTCGACCAAATAGCAAGCCAACAACAAGAGGCCCAGCACGGGCAAGCCAGCATAGGCAGGCATGATCACGGCAACCCAAGACACCAACGAGGGCACCACTCCCCACACCATGTGAAATTTGCGCTGGGGGGCGTTGTGGCGCAGCCCGATGCCCCAATGGATGCCGCCTAAAAACGAGGCAATGGTCGCACCATAGGCGCTCAGGGCAATGGCGACAAACGGGTGTGCTTCGGGCGTGACCACCCACATGAAGAAGGCCAGCACCACAAACGGCATCAAGCCTGCGTAGCCCAAACGTTCAATCAGTTGGCCTGCATGGCTGTCGGGGGCGATGGGAGTGTGAACCATGACGTACTCGTTTCTAGGTAGCGTGCGTGTGGGGGTGTTGACGAGGCTTTATTTGCTGGCGTCAGCCAAAAGCTTTTCGATTTGTGTGCTGTTGATCGCACCCGGCACACGCGTGCCGTCTTGTGCCACCAAGGTGGGGGTGCCGGTGATTTTGTATTTACGGCCCAAGTCCAAGTTGCGGTCTACCGCGGCGCTGTTGCACTGCACGGCGGTGGGGGGCACGTCTTTTTGCATCATGTCTTTCCAAGCGGTGGCAGGGTCTTTGGCGCACCACACATGGCGTGACTTCTCCATGGAGTTGGGGCCGAGCACAGGCATCAAGAACAAATACACCGTCACGTTGTCCACCTTGGCCAAGTCGCGTTCAAAGCGTTTGCAGTAGCCGCAGTTGGGGTCTTCAAACACGGCGAGTTTGCGTTTGCCGTTGCCGTGGACGATGGTGATGGCGTCTTTGAACGGCAGGGTGTTGAAGTCAATCGCGCTGAGTTTGTTTTCGCGTTCTTCGGTCAGATTGCGTTTGCTTTTGGTGTCGATCAAATTGCCTTGAAACAGAAAATTGCCTGCCGCATCGCTGTAGTAAATCTCGTTGGTGCTCAAGCGCAACTCGTAAATACCAGCCAAAGGCGTGGGCGTGATTTCCTCAATCTTTGGAATTTGTGGAATGCGTTCGCTCAAATTCTTGCGAATGGTGGCTTCATGGCCTTGTGCCAAAGCGCTGGAAAAACTCAGTGCGGCGATGGCCGCGATGGCGAGTGAGCGGAACAGGTGTTGCATGTGTGGTGTCGTCCAAAGTGTGTGCATGGCTGGGTACGTGGGGGCATCAACCCATGGCCTGTTGCATGGCCCAAGCTTTGAGGGGAGTGAGGTTGTTGAACCCGTTCATGCCCCAGTTGCGTAGCGCTTGCACGCTGGCATTGGGGTGAGCGAACAGGCGTTGCAAACCGTCGCAGGCCACCCAAGTGGGCATCATGGCGGCTTTGCGCGCACGCTCGTAGCGGCGCAGGAAAAAACGGTCCCCCACGCTGCGCCAATAGTCTTTGGCTTCGCGGGCTTGGAGTACGTGGGCCAACTCGGCCACATCGGCCAAGCCGAGGTTCAGCCCGAGGCCTGCAAGCGGGTGGATGTTGTGGGCAGCGTCGCCCGCCAAGGCCCATGCACTGCCGTCTGCCACTTGGCCTGTCCAACGTTCGGCACGTGCCAGTTGCAGCGGCCACATCGCGCGCGTGCTGGTCAGCGTGAGTTGGCCGAGCACGCCGTGGCTGGCGTTTTCCAGCGCCAAGGCAAAGGCCTCGGGGCTCAAGGCCAACATCTCTTGGGCGCGTTCGGGTGGCAGCGACCACACCAAACTTGCTGTGTCGCCTTGCGCGCCACCGAGGGGCAGCAGCGCCAATATTTCTAAGCCGTGCGCCCCTTGGCTGAACCATTGCAAGGCTTGCTGGCGGTGCGGTGTGCTGCAATGCACACGCGCAGCGACGGCGTGTTGCTGGTAGGGCAGCACGTCAAAGTCCACACCCAACTCGACACGGGTGGCGCTGGCGCGGCCCTCACACACCACCGTCAAAGCGGCGGGTTCGGGCGCGGTGAGGGGGGCGATCTCGGCTTGGTAACGCACCGCGTCAGCCAACTGAGCTTCGAGCACGGGTACGTCCACAATCCACGTCAGTCCCTCTGGCGTGGGGCTTTCAAAATGCGTGAAACCACCCTCGTCGCCCCACACGCGCATGTGCTGCACGGGTGTGGCGTGCAAGGCGTCAGGCCAGCAGCGCAATTCCGTCAGTAAGTCGCGAGAGGCGCTGTTGAGTGAGTAAGCCCTAACGTCCTGCGTCTTTTGAAGCGGTGACGCCACCAAACCCACACGCAACTTTTGGCGTGCGAGCAGCAAGGCCAAGGTGCGTCCCACCATGCCATCGCCGCGAATACATACGTCCAGTTTTTGAGCCATGGAGTTGATTGTAGGAGGGCGGCACAATGCCGCATGACCTCTGCCATTCAACCCTTGCACGCCCAAGCCCAAGACGCGGCTGCACCACACGAATTCCAAGCACGCATTGCCGCCTTGTGGGTGTTCCCCATCAAGTCGTGTGCGGGCATTTCGCTGCCACAAGCGGTACTCACGCCCACAGGTTTGACCTGGGACCGGGCGTGGATGGTGGTGGATGCGGCGGGCGACATGCTGACCCAGCGTGAATTGCCGCGCATGGCCTTGATTCAACCCGAACTCAGCGATGCCGAGTTGCTGCTGTACGCCTCTGGCATGGCCGCGTTCGCTGTGCCCTTGTCCTTGCCCTTGCCCCCACGCGCTGCGACCACGCCCGTGCGTGTGTGGGAGGACGAGGTGCCCGCTTTTGACATGGGCCCTGCCGCTGGCGCATGGCTCACCCAGTGTTTGGGTGACAGCCACGGCCATTTGCGCTTGGTACGCTTTGACGAACGTCACCCACGCTTGGCCAGCCCTAAGTGGACGCAAGGTGCGCAAGCGCTCAACCAATTCAGTGATGGCTTTCCTCTGTTGGTGGCTAGCACCGCCTCGCTCGATGAACTCAACACACGTTTGTCGCAACAAGGCGTGGCGGCGGTGGACATGCGGCGTTTTCGAGCCAACCTGGTGCTGTCGCAGGTGCAAGCCCACGACGAAGACCGCGTAGGTCTGATGACCATCGCCACCGACACGGGGGCGGTGCAGCTCAACCCCGTCAAGCCTTGCTCGCGCTGCCCCATTCCGAACATCGACCCAGACACTGGTGTGTCAACCCCCGCTGTGTCCGATACCTTACAGGTGTACCGCCAAGATGGGCGGCTCAACGGTGCTATCACATTTGGCATGAACGCGCTGCCGTTGGCTGGCATTGGCCACACCTTGCGTGTGGGGCAAGCGGTATCGGCACCTTGGTCGTTTTAACGTTGCAACGGCTTATCGCTTGCTAGGCACGGGTCGCGTAATTTCGCGCAAGATGCCCCCTCATGCACGCTGCCTTCGGTGCGGCCTTCACCGCGCATGCGTGCCTTGCAAACGGCACGTTCGTCACCTGCGTGTGCATCACATCGCTGCCTTTGATTGCCCTGCAAGGTCGAGGAGAGATGCGGGGAAAGGGATAGGTTAATTAGTACAATCGCATTCAGCCCTTCCAAGCCAATTCGCACCTGACACCGTTTACCGTTTCATAGCTGAGTCAGTCATGTTCACCACGCCCACATCGGGCTCGGTGGTGCAGCTGGGGTCTTGATTTCTAAGGATATTTTTATGAGTTTGAAATGCGGCATCGTGGGCTTGCCCAACGTTGGCAAATCCACCCTGTTCAACGCCCTGACCAAAGCGGGCATCGCGGCTGAGAATTACCCCTTTTGCACCATCGAGCCGAACACCGGCGTGGTTGAGGTTCCTGACCCGCGTCTACAGCAATTGGCCGAGATCATCACACCCGAGCGCATCGTGCCTGCGATTGTGGAGTTCGTGGACATTGCAGGCCTCGTGGCGGGTGCCAGCACAGGCGAAGGCTTGGGCAACAAGTTCTTGGCCCACATCCGCGAGACCGACGCCATCGTCAACGTGGTGCGTTGCTTTGAAGACGACAACGTGATTCACGTGGCCAACAAGGTCGACCCGATTGCCGACATCGAAGTCATTCAGACCGAGCTGTGCTTGGCCGACTTGGCTGCGGTGGAGAAAGCCATCCACCGCGTGAGCAAAATTGCCCGCTCCGGCGACAAAGAAGCCGTCAAGCAAATGACGATTCTTGAAAAGTGCCAAACCGCGCTGAACGACACCAAGCCTGTGCGTACCATCGACTTCAGCAAAGAAGAGCGGGCCGAACTCAAGCAGTTCTTCTTCATCACCGCCAAGCCCGCGATGTTCGTGGCCAACGTGTCGGAAGACGGCTTTGAGAACAACCCCTTTTTGGACCGCCTCAAAGAGTTTGCGAAAGCGCAAAACGCACCCGTGGTGGCCATCTGCGCCAAGATCGAAGCTGAGTTGTCTGAGATGGACGATGCGGACCGCTTGGAGTTTTTGAAAGAAATCGGCCAAGACGAGCCAGGTCTGAACCGTCTCATTCGCTCTGCTTACACCCTGCTGGGCTTGCAAACCTACTTCACCGCGGGTGTCAAAGAAGTCCGCGCTTGGACCATCCATGTGGGCGACACCGGCCCACAAGCCGCTGGGGTGATTCACACCGATTTCGAGAAGGGCTACATCCGCGCCCAGACCATCGCGTTTGAAGACTTCATCGCCTTCAAAGGCGAACAAGGTGCCAAAGACGCGGGCAAGATGCGCGCTGAAGGCAAGGAATACGTGGTGAAAGACGGCGACGTGATGAACTTCTTGTTCAGCTCGTAAGTGGTGCTGCGCTGACCCACAAAAAAGCCCTCGCACGCGAGGGCTTTTTGACGAGAGATCAGGCCGACTTGAATCAAGCCACCGCATCTGCGGGTTGACGCTGCAACATCGCCAATGTGCTGGCGATGGTTTTGCGCAGTTCACGGCGGTCACAAATCATGTCGAGGGCGCCTTTTTGCTGCAAAAACTCGGCACGTTGAAAGCCTGCGGGCAAGGTCACGCGCACGGTGTTCTCAATCACGCGTGGGCCAGCAAAGCCGATCAGCGCATTGGGTTCGGCGATGACCACATCACCCACAAACGCAAAGCCAGCAGACACGCCGCCCATGGTGGGGTCAGTCAACACGGCGATGTAGGGCAAGCCTTTTTTCGCCAAGCGGGTGAGCGAGGCGTTGGTCTTGGCCATTTGCATGAGCGACAGCAAGCCCTCTTGCATGCGTGCGCCACCAGTGGCGGTGAAGCAAATGAACGGTACTTTTTGCTCAATAGCGGTATGCACGCCGCGCACAAAACGCTCGCCCACCACCGAGCCCATCGAGCCGCCCATGAAGTCGAATTCAAAGCAGGCCACCACCACATTGATGCTGTGAACCGCCCCGCCCATGACCGCCAAGGCGTCTGTTTCGCCCGTGTTGCTCATGGCTTCTTTGAGGCGCTCGGGGTACTTGCGGCTGTCCTTGAATTTCAAGGCGTCCACAGGCAGCACTTCTTGACCAATTTCGTAGCGGCCTTCCGCGTCGAGGAACATGTCCAAGCGGTCACGCGCACTCATGCGGTGGTGGTGGCTACAGGTCGGGCAGACATTTTGGTTGGCTTGCAAGTCGCTCTTGTAGAGCACGGTCTCACAGCTAGGGCACTTCACCCACACGCCTTCAGGCACACTGCGGCGCTCGGAAGGTTCGGTGTGTTGAATCTTGGGGGGTAGCAGTTTTTCGAGCCAACTCATGGTGAGCCTTTCGTCAGTTCTTTTTGAATGGATGGATTTTAACGATCACGGCTTCCCTGCTGACTCGTTAGTTTGGATATCTGCCAGTCCAGGTCGCTTGACCAACAATGTTTGCTGAATAAGTCGATGCAAATGTTGATCTGGTTAGCGCTGCATTTTGTGAAATATTCGGTACGCTGGAATTCAATGCGGGCGGATTCAAGGACGAAGTGCAACAAAGATGAACTGGTTATAGGTGGCTGAGGATGCGAGAGCATCATGGCCGCTTTAACCGCCAAGTCGAAGTTGCCCAATGTACAAGCACCTCAGCCGAGAAGAACGATACCAAAT
>NZ_JAVKLW010000141.1:0-6145 GCF_031538885.1 Limnohabitans sp. | reverse complement strand
ATCTCCGTGAGCGTGTGTTTGGCTTTCATGAGGCTGTAGATTTGGTATCGTTCTTCTCGGCTGAGGTGCTTGTACATTGGGCAACTTCGACTTGGCGGTTAAAGCGGCCATGATGCTCTCGCATCCTCAGCCACCTATAATCAGTTCATCTTTGTTGCACTTCGTCCTTGAATCCGCCAGCTAATTCAACATTTGTTTTGGAGTTTTTATGCGCGTCGACAAACTCACCACCAAATTTCAAGAGGCTTTAGGAGACGCTCAAAGCTTGGTCCTTGGCAACGATCATGCGTACATTGAGCCCTCGCATGTGTTGGTCGCGATGCTGCGCCAAACGGACGGGCCTAAATCCTTGTTGCAGCGTGCAGGGGCCAGTGTGTCAGGCCTGTTGTCCGCAGCAGAAGATGCCATGAATCGTTTAGTAAAAGTTGAGGGCCAAGAGCAGGTGCAAGTGGGCCGCGATACGGTGTCCTTGGTTCAAGCAGCAGAGAAAGAGGCCATCAAACGGGGTGATCAATTTGTGGCCAGTGAGTTGTTCTTGCTCGCGATGTGTGACAACAAAGGCAACTGGGGCAAGCTCGCCACACAAAATGGCTTAAGCCGACAGTCGCTAGAGGCCGCAGTCACGGCTGTGCGTGGTGGTAAAAAAGTGGACGACGCGGAGAGCGAAGGTCAACGCGAGTCGTTGAAAAAGTATTGCATGGACCTGACTGAGCGTGCCCGTCAAGGCAAGCTCGATCCAGTCATTGGCCGTGATGATGAAATCCGCCGAGCCATTCAAGTGTTGCAACGTCGCAGCAAAAACAACCCCGTACTTATTGGTGAGCCGGGTGTGGGCAAGACAGCCATCGTGGAGGGCTTGGCCCAACGCATCGTGGCGGGTGAAGTGCCAGATTCTCTCAAAGGCAAACGCGTGTTGTCGCTTGACATGGCTGCTTTGCTGGCAGGTACGAAATACCGTGGTGAGTTTGAAGAGCGCCTGAAAAGTGTGCTCAAAGAGTTGGCGCAAGGTGAGGGGAAAACCATTGTCTTCATCGACGAATTGCACACCATGGTGGGGGCAGGCAAAGCCGAAGGTGCGATGGATGCGGGCAATATGCTCAAGCCCGCCTTAGCGCGAGGTGAGCTGCATTGCGTGGGCGCGACCACACTGGACGAATACCGGAAATACATTGAGAAAGACGCAGCGCTTGAGCGCCGTTTTCAAAAAATAATTGTCGGTGAACCGACGGTCGAAGCCACCATCGCCATTTTGCGTGGGTTGCAAGAAAAGTACGAGGTGCACCACGGTGTGGAGATCACCGATCCCGCCATCGTGGCTGCTGCAGAGTTGTCTCACCGTTACATCACGGATCGCTTCTTGCCCGACAAGGCAATTGATTTGATTGACGAAGCAGCGGCCAAAATCAAAATCGAAATTGACTCCAAACCCGAAGTAATGGATAAGTTGGAGCGTCGCTTGATTCAGCTCAAAATTGAACGCGAAGCCGTGCGCAAAGAAAAAGACGAAGCTTCGCAAAAACGCATGGAGTTGCTGGAAGAAGAGATCACCAAGATTGGCAAAGAGTACGCTGACTTGGATGAAATTTGGAAGGCTGAGAAGTCATCCGCGCATGGAGGCGCACAAATCAAAGAGGAAATTGATCGTATGCGCCACCAGATTGAAGAGCTCACGCGCAAGGGTGATTTCAACAAGGTGGCAGAGTTGCAATACGGCAAATTGCCTGAACTTGAAAAGCGGATGAAAGAAGCCAATGCGCGCGAAAGCAATGAGGCCAATGCGGCGAGAGGTCACCGTTTGCTGCGCACGCAAGTAGGGGCGGAAGAAATTGCCGAAGTGGTGGCGCGTGCCACAGGCATCCCAGTCTCTAAGCTGATGCAAGGCGAGCGTGACAAACTTTTACAAATGGAAGACAAGTTACACGACCGTGTTGTGAGCCAAGAAGAAGCCATCACGGCGGTGGCCAATGCCATCCGTCGCTCGCGTGCGGGCTTGGGTGACCCCAATCGCCCCACTGGCTCCTTCTTGTTCCTAGGGCCTACGGGTGTGGGTAAGACCGAGTTGTGCAAGGCTTTGGCTGGCTTTTTGTTTGACAGCGAAGACCACATGATTCGCATCGACATGAGTGAGTTCATGGAGAAGCATTCGGTCAGCCGTTTGGTGGGCGCACCTCCTGGCTATGTGGGCTACGACGAAGGCGGTTACTTGACTGAAGCTGTACGCCGCAACCCCTACAGCGTCTTGTTGTTAGACGAGGTGGAGAAGGCGCATCCTGATGTGTTCAACATCTTGTTGCAAGTGTTAGACGATGGTCGTTTGACCGATGGCCAAGGCCGCACTGTAGACTTTAAAAATACCGTCATCGTGATGACCTCCAACATGGGTTCACCCATTATCCAAAGTATGGTGGGTCAAGATGCGCAAGACATCAAAGACGCAGTGTGGGATGAACTCAAATCACATTTCCGTCCGGAGTTCTTGAACCGGATTGACGAGACTGTCGTGTTCCATGCCTTGGATGCCGCGCATATTTCCAGTATTGCAGGGATTCAACTCAAGATCCTGGCTGCGCGTTTGACCAAGATGGATTTGGGCTTGGATGTCTCGCCTGCTGCCTTGGCTGAATTGGCCAAGGTGGGCTTCGATCCCGTGTTTGGTGCGCGTCCTTTGAAACGTGCCATTCAACAGCGTATTGAGAATCCGCTGTCTAAATTGTTGCTAGAAGGCAAGTTCCTGCCCAAAGACACCATTGCGGTTAGGGTAGACCCCGTGCATGCCCCAGGCGAGTTTATGTTCACCAAGGTCGAGGTTTGAACCGCGGGCGATGGGAGGCTTGTCATTGACCCGACGGCATTCAAAAAGCGCAGCAGTTAGGATGCGCTTCATTCTTTTTGTAGCGCTTTGTTATGACCACACTCAATCCTGTTTCTAACCCTTGGCGCGATGACGCAGCTGTCATTGGCTTGGTGGGCATTGCACACGCCAGCTCCCACTTCTCACACCTCTTGCTACCGCTCATGTTCCCCGTTTTTATGAGCACCTTTGGCTTGAGTTATTCAGAGGTTGGCTTTTTGATGACGGTGTTTTTCGTAGTGTCGGGTATTGGACAGGCTTCGGCAGGTTTTGTGGTGGATCGCTCTGGGGCTCGCCCAGTCTTGTTTGGCGCCGTGTTTCTGTTGGCTACGGGCTGCATGGTGGTTTCTGCAGCCAACAGCTATGGTGGATTGATGCTAGGCGCAGCGTTGCTAGGTTTTGGAAATTGCTCATTTCATCCAGTGGACTTCACCATCCTCAATCAAAAAGTATCGGCGTCCCGGTTGGGTTATGCCTTCAGCGCTCACGGACTGACGGGTAATTTGGGTTGGGCGTTGGCGCCCGTGTTCATGGTGGGGTTGAGCACCGCATTTGATTGGCGTGTGGCTTATATGGGAGCCGCTTTGCTGTTTGTTGCCATTTTTGTGTTGTTGCTTTGGCAGCGTGCGCTGTTGCATGCCGATGTGGTGAGCCACAAGCAAACGGCAAGTGGCGGTGACAGCTTGGCCTTTTTGAAGATTCCTGTGGTGTGGTGGTGCTTTAGCTTTTTCTTGCTCTCGACCATGACCTTGGCGGTGGTGCAAAGTTTTGCTGTGTCGATCTTGCAAGCGCTACACCACGTCTCTTTTGAAGAAGCCACAGTGACGTTGACGGCATACATGCTGTGTGCCGCGGCTGGCATGTTTGTCGGGGGCTTCGTAGCTGCGCGTTGGCCGCGTCACAGCGACAAAGTGGTGGCCAGTTGCATGGCCGTTGGCGCATTGTTTATGGCGCTGTGTGGCAGCGGGTTGTTTGGTGCAGAACTCACCATGGCTATTTTGGCGGCTACGGGTTTGGCGGTTGGCGTGGGTGGGCCTTCGCGCGACATGATGATCAAGAAGGCAACACCCAAAGGCGCGACAGGTCGTGTCTATGGCATGGTCTATTCAGGCTTGGACACAGGCTTTGCCATTTCTCCGCTCATTTTTGGCGTGTTCATGGACCATGGTTGGTATGGCGCGACCTTGTTGGGTGCTGCCTGCGTACTGCTGTTGAGCGTGGTAGTGGCCCTAGGCGTTGGGCGCAGAACAGTGAATGCTTGATGGAGAGGGTGGACATCCCAATTTATTAAAAAAGTCACGCAAGCCTTTGATTTTGAGTGACTTTTCTTTGCTAGACTCGCGGCTAATACATTTTTCAAGCTAAAGGATCGCCACTTGAAACGACTGCTGACTGCTGTTTTACTTGGATTGTTGACATCGCTGTGTACCTTGTACGCTCAAGCGGTGACCAATCAAAAAAAATCGACCGTGCAAAAGTCAAAACCCAGTGTGGTCAAGACACATGTGCGCCAAGCCAAAGTAGTCAAGGCAGTGCCGGCCATCCCTTCGTTTGGGCAAAAAGCAGGATTGCACACCACCAACGATATTTTGGATTTGAAGTCCAGTGTCGCGTATGTGATCGATCAAGATACCCATGAGGTCTTGTTGAGCAAAAACGACCAAGCTGTTTTACCCATCGCCTCGATCACCAAGCTAATGACGGGTTTGATCATCAGCGAAGCCAAATTGCGGATGGATGAGTCCATCACCATCACCCAAGACGATGTGGATACTGAAAAAGGCAGTAGCTCGCGCCTGCGCGTAGGCGCTACATTGACCCGTGGTGAGTTGTTGCATCTGGCATTGATGGCCAGCGAAAACCGTGCAGCGCACGCTTTAGGGCGAACGTATCCCGGTGGCATGCCTTCTTTTGTCGGCTTGATGAATGCCAAAGCTGCTCAGTTGGGCATGCATGACACGCGATATATCGAGCCTACAGGCCTGTCTAGCCAGAATCAATCCAGCGCCAAAGATTTGGCCACCTTGGTCGGCAATGCCTATCACGATGCGACCTTGCGTGAACTATCTACATCGCCTAGCTATAAGGTAGAAGTGGGTAACCGCACCTTGCAATACAACACCACCAACCGTTTGGTGAAGAATCCTAATTGGGATATCGGGTTGCAAAAGACGGGCTATATCTCTGAAGCGGGTCAATGCTTGGTAATGCAAGCCAAAGTGTCTGGCCGCAAGCTGATCATGGTGTTTTTAGATTCCGCCGGTAAATTAAGCCGTATTGCAGATGCTGAGCGCGTTCGTAAGTGGGTTGAAAACAATCACAGCGCACGCCCCCAAACCTGATTAAACGTTGGTTTTTTCTTTATAGCCAAGCGCGTGAGAGATAGCTTGTGTGGTGGCTTGAAGCTTGGGTAGCCAACCCTCATCTAGTCTATCGGCTGGGGCAGAGATGGATAAGCCCGCAACCAACTTTGCTTGGTCATCGTAAATACCCGATGCCATGCAGCGCACGCCAAGTTCTAGCTCTTCGTTGTCGCGTGCAACGCCGTATTGACGTGCTTTTGACAACTCACGTTCGAGGGGCGGCAGTTGTGTGATGCTATTTTTAGTTTGTCCAGACAGGCCTGTGCGGGTGGCATAGGCACGCACACGTTGTGCCTCATCCATTGCTAAAAATAACTTACCAACAGAAGTCAAGTGGAGCGGGGCGCGGCCACCAATTGCCCGAACAACTTGCATGCCAGAGCGCTCGCTAAAAGCGCGCTCGACATACACAATTTCATCACCTTGTCGCACGCTTAAATTCACAGGCTGTTGAATGAGCTTGTGCAATTCGCGCATGGGTTGGAACGCCACGTCACGAACATTCAGACGACCCTTGACCAAGTTGCCCAACTCCAACAACCGCATTCCCAGTCGATAGCTGCCTGCTTCAGGGCGATCTACTAAACGTCCGACAGCCAAGTCGTTCAGAATTCGGTGTGTGGTGGAGGGATGGAGTCCTGTGCGCTCACTGATTTCCTTCAATGAAATGGCTTCTTCACGTGAGGCCAGCACATCAATGAGCCTGAACATGCGCCCAATGACTTGGATGTTTAGCGTGATGGGTATATTAGATTTACGCATAATTAATTTTACCATGTGAAATTAATTATGCGGATTCAAGGACGAAGTGCAACAAAGATGAACTGGTTATAGGTGGCTGAGGATGCGAGAGCATCATGGCCGCTTTAACCGCCAAGTCGAAGTTGCCCAATGTACAAGCACCTCAGCCGAGAAGAACGATACCAAATCT
>NZ_JAVKLW010000140.1:0-24954 GCF_031538885.1 Limnohabitans sp. | reverse complement strand
CGCCACCGTTCCCGCGGCCAACTTGCCCACCAGTGGCAACGTCACCTTCACCATCACCTCGACGGACGCAGCAGGCAACGTGGCCACGCAAACCCGCACGGCCAGCGTTGACACCACAGGCCCAGCGCTGGCCGTCACACAAACCACGGCCAACATCGCAGGCGACGGCACCATCAACGCGGCAGAGCGCACGGCAGGCGTAGCCCTGTCGGGCACCACCGATCCTGGGCGCAGCGTGAGCATTGCCACTGGCACAGGCGCGAACATCACGGCCGCAGCAGATGCCAGCGGCGTGTGGAATGCCACCGTTCCCGCAGCCAGCTTGCCCACCAGTGGCAGCGTCACCTTCACCGTTAGCTCCAGCGACGCGGCAGGCAACACCTCCAGCGTCACGCGCACGGCCAACGTGGACACCACAGGCCCTGCGCTGTCCGTCACACAAGCCACGGCCAACATCGCAGGCGACGGCACTATCAACGCCGCCGAGCGCACGGCAGGCGTAGCCCTGTCGGGCACCACCGATCCTGGGCGCAGCGTGAGCATTGCCACTGGCACCGGCAGCACGGTCACTGTCACAGCTGATGCCAGCGGCAACTGGAGCACCACCATTCCTGAGGCCAGCTTGCCCACCAGTGGCAGCGTCACCTTCACCGTTACCTCGACTGACGCAGCAGGCAACGTGGCCACGCAAACCTGCACGGCCAGCGTTGACACGACAGGCCCGACAATTGCTCCGAGCTTGGCCTTGGCCAGCGACACGGGTGGCAGTGCAAACGACGGCATCACCAACAACCGCACGGTCAACGTCGGTGGCGTGGACGCAGGCAACACCTGGCAATACAAGATAGGCACAGGTGAATGGGCCAACGGCTCGGGCAGCAGCTTTAATTTGAGCGCTGACGATGCCAGTTATGACGTTGGACGCATACAAGTGCGACAAAACGACGTAGCGGGTAATGTGGGCACGGTCAGCAGCAATGCAGCAATTTGGATCGTTGATACCGCTGTACCGGCACTGCTGATCGACAGCAAAGAGGGACAAGCGCTTATCACCCTTAGCGAGAGCGCGACGGGTGTGGTTTTGTCAGGCAGCACCGAGGCTGGTGCCAGTGTGACCATTGCCACTGGCACGGGTAGCGATGTCACCGTGTCAGCCAACAGCAGCGGTGCATGGACGGCCACTGTGCCTGCGACCAGCTTGCCCACCGGCGGCAGCGTTACCTTCAGCGTCACCACGGTCGACGCAGCTGGGAATACCTCATCCCTAACCCAAGCCGCGCAACTCGATGCATTCACCCAGTTTGTGCTGTCCTGCAAGTCAAGCCTCGTTCAGCAGGCCTGCCGATCACAACTTGAAGCGCTGGACTACCAGGGCCTACTCAACTTCTTCCAGAAAGTTAACACCGATCTAAAAGGGCGTGAAAGTGGTCTCACGCAGCTTGAGTTTGATGACCTGAAGCAACTCACCCAATACGTGGGCCAGCAGCTTGGCACCAAGACGTACCTGCACAGTATTTGCAACAGTTTTGTGAACGGCGACAAGTTCAACACCATTTGGACAGAAGGCGGGAGCCAAGAAATCGCTCTAGGCAATTTGGCAGTGGGCAGCAATGCAACGCAGTTTGACCAGCTGGTTCGCACATGGTTCTTGGGGCAAAACAACCCTGTTGAACGCCAAGGCTACGAACAGGACAACGACCCCTTGTGGGAAGGAGGTGGTCCGCAGGTTTACGAAGTCCGTCAGGGCAGTTATCACAACTGCACGTCTGTCTCGGCCATGGCAGCGCTGTGCGCGGAAGATCAAGACCTGCTGAAATCAATGTTCACGGACAACGGCAACGGCACGTATGGCGTGCGCGTTGGCGGCGACTACTACACCTTTGACAATCGCTTCAGCACACGAGGCGCTAGCCGTGACGCTGGCACCATTTGGGCGCGCCTGTTGGAAGAGGCGTGGTATGCGTTTACGTATGACAACATTACCTTTCCCAGCAGGGCTTATGAAGAGAAGTCCTACAACATCGAGCCGTACAGCGGCGCGGCCATGCTGTACCTCACAGCGACAACGCGAGTCAAGAGTGCTTGGGATGTTCACGTCTCAAAAAACGTTTACTCGACAGAGTTTGGCCTCCCAAAGCTCAGACAGGTTCTTAGCAGTGCGCTTGAAGCCGGGGACTTTGTTTCTTTTGGCAGCGGTGCGAAAACAGGCGGACGAGTGGCGGGACATCAATATGCCGTATTGGCTTATGACACCAGCACAGACATCGTGACCTTGTTCAACCCTTGGGGTTATACAGAGCGGTACACCATTTCCAACATGTTCACCCATGCGTACGCTGACAATCTCATCATCGTCGACAATCCAATGTCGGCGGCACTGCCGCGCCACCTGGCTCTAACGCTGGCCGAGGACACCGGCACCTCCGCTGCGGACGGCATCACGCAGAACCGCACCTTGAACGTCAGTGGGCTGACCGCTGATGTTCATTGGCAATACAGCACCGATGGACGCATGAGTTGGCAAGAAGGTAGCGGCACCAGCATAGAACTCAAAGATGGCGTGTACGGAGCGCAACACATTGTTGTCAGGACACTTTCCTCATCGGGTGGGGTCACGGATATGGCGGGCAACAGCGCTCCCCTTGCCGTCGACAATGTGGCATTTACCCCTTTGCTGGCCATGGTAGACGCTGGCATCTCCAACAGTGATCGACTCACGAATCAGGCGACCATTCGTATAGAGCGACTGGAGAAGTCGGCGACATGGCAGTACAAGGTTGATGATGGGCAGTGGCAAGCTGGCACCGGGTCGAGCTTCACCGCGACGCAGGGGGCACACAGCTACACCACTCGACAATTCGATGTTGCTGGCAACACCAGCAAAACAGCTTCATTGAGCATGACGCTGGACACCACGGCGCCAGCAAATCTGTCGATGATTTTGTCGAGTTCCAGCGGCAATCATGGAACCCTCCAGGTTGGGGGCCTGCTTGAACCAGATCTGCGCATTGATTACTCGATGGACTACGGGGCGAGCTGGGCCACATTGTCAGAAGACGGCAGCGGCCCCCTGCGCATAGACTTGCCAGTACTGACATCGGCCGCCAATCAAATTGACAATGGCGATTTTCGGGCTGGTAAAATGGCATGGGAAAGCGATTACGGCAATGCCACCATCACCGAAACACTTCCAGGTGCTTTGCTTAACTATCCCACCAACTTGTCGCTTGCACAGGGGGGCGCGGGTGATGCCTGTCTGAGGGTCGGTAAATTAGATTTTGGCGCATTTAGCCGGGACATCTGGCGTCAAAAAGTTGAGTTTTCGGAGGGGAGCACCTATACGCTCGATGGTTATCTGGCGGCCGGTGTCACCACCAGCAATATCAGCAGCGTGCGATATGCCGTATTTGTCGATGGCGTGTCGCTGGGGACCGACAGGGTCTCGGTCAAGGGATGGCAGTCTTTCTCGAAAACCATGACGGCACAAAATGATGGGGAGCACACGATTTCAATACGCGCCTTCACACCCACACCTTACTTTGACAGCCTCTTCGCACTGGATGGTCTGACTTTTAAAAACCAAACGGCCATTTACGACAGAGGGGCCGTTCAAATCAAAGCCACCGACGAAGCGGGTAATTCTGTGATCAGCCAAAACAGTTCGCCGATTGACTGGACACTGCTGAACACCAACTTGGTGGTGATTTGAGGGCAGTTCTATAGTCAAGCCTATAGGGGGCATGTTGATGCCCCGTCTTACGTGTTTTTGTTTTTGATCGGCTTATACCTGGTTTTGCCGTCAACCTCTCGATGCTGTACCCCGCTTGCCGTTTTTGGACCGCTTTGAAGCGGCCGCCAAAGACGGTTTCACGGCGGTGGATATTGGTTTCCTTATGCCTTTGCGGCGCAAGAGCTGGCCGTCCGATTGAAGGCCAATGGTTTACAGCAGGTGCTGTTCAACACGCCTTCCAGCGGTAGCGACACTGGCAGCTTTGCCAAGTCTTAGGGGGCCGGTTGTCGCGGCACGGCCAGTGTGCCTGGACGGGAAACCGAATTCCGTACCGGCTTTGCCCAAGCCCTGCGGTATGCCAAGGCCCTGAACTACCCAAGCATCCACGCCATGGCCGGCTTGCTGGCAGAGGGTGTCAGCGCAGATGAGGCAGACGCCACTTTGGTAAGCAACTTGCACTGGGCCGCTGCCCAAGCGGGCAAGGTTGGGTTGATCGCCATTGTCAAGAAGGAGTTGCAATTGGAGGCCTCGCTCTACACTTTTCTACAGATTTTGTCGGTGTCTTTTTTTGAGAAAACCTCGATTTCATGCGTCTTGCAGTCTGATGCCTACACATCAGAAGAGGCAGGCAGCGCTAAGCAGTTAAATTTATTCACTTTTTAACCAGACACTACTGAAACTGCACCCGATTCGCGCCAACACCTACTTGGCGGCGTTGAAGAAAGAGGTGTGCGGGGCCAGCAAAGCCGCTGCGAGTTAAACCGCAGCACCGCCCCATGCCCGCAAAGCCGCCCCAGTGATGGAGGCGGCTTTTGAACTTGTGAGTGTGGGTAGCGCTTGGGGCACTGTGTTGGGTCGAACATGTGGCGATGTTTTCTTTCATCACACCTTGGGCGTTGGGCTGGCTGGCGGGTACGGCATTGCAGTTGCAGCAGGCGCAGCTGTGGGCCGTTGAGGTGTACTGGGTGCTGGCTGCAATTTCCCTTGTGCTGGCGTATGCCGCAGCTCGTATGGATGCTTGGCGTTTTGCGTTTGGGCGGCCAGACGCATCGACCGTGGTTCACCACGTTATTGCATGGTTTGTACTGGCTTGCGCTTTGGCACTCACCCTCGCGGGTGCACGGGCCAGTCATTATTTGCAAACGTCGTTAACCCCAGCGCTCGAAGGCCACACGCTACAAGTGGAGGGCATCGTGGCCAACTTGCCGCAGCGCATGGATGACAGTGCCCGGTTTCGTTTCGAGGTGGAGTCTGCGCGTGAGAGTGGCGGCACGTGGGTGCAGCTGCCACCCCAATTACTGCTGGGGTGGTATGGCAATCGCTTGCACGGCAGTGACGACAAGTTGCAGCCACCACCTGCAGATTTACGCCCGGGCGACCGCTGGCAGTTGACGGTGCGCCTCAAAGCGCCCCATGGGCACATCAACCCGAATGGGTTTGACTACGAGTTGTGGCTGTGGGAGCAGGGTTTGCAAGCCACAGGCTATGTGCGTCATGGCGTGAAAGATGCAGCACCGCAATGGCTGGGACAAACATGGGCGCATCCAGTGGAGCGCTTGCGCCAACGGGTACGCAGTGCCATCGACGTGCAGGTGACCGACCGCGCGATGGCTGGCATTGTGGCGGCCTTGTTGGTGGGCGACCAAGCGGCGATTGAGCGCGCTGATTGGGATGTGTTCCGTGCCACAGGTGTGGCACATTTGATGGCGATTTCTGGTTTGCACATCACGGGTTTGGCGTGGTTAGTGGCGTGGGGTGTGGGCTGGCTGTGGCGGCGCAGCGATGTGTGGGCACCCCAGCGGCCTTGGAGCTTGTGGCTGCCCGCGCCCACGGCAGCGAGTGTGTGCGCGGTGCTGGTGGCGTTGGCGTATGCCGTGTTCACAGGCTGGGGTGTGCCCGCGCAACGCACAGTGTGGATGCTGGCGGCGGTGACGCTACTGCGTTGGCAAGGTGTGCACTGGCCGTGGCCCCAGGTATGGCTGAGTGTGTGTGCGGTGGTGTTGGCGCTAGACCCATGGGCGCTGATGCAAGCTGGGTTTTGGCTGAGTTTTGTGGCGGTGGGGGTGTTGTTTGCTTCGGGCCCACAGTCCTCGGCTGACACGATGGCGAACGGGTCAGCTCAGGCGCAGGAGTTGAACGGTTGGGATACCCCCGTCGTGGCGGTGCGCCAAAGGCAACGAGGCATGCTTGCCTTTGCTTGGGCCTCTGTCCAACGCATGTGGCGCGAGCAGTGGCTCATGAGCGTGTGCTTGGCCCCGCTGACCTTGCTGTTGTTTCACCAAGTGTCGGTGGTGGGTTTGTTCGCCAACTTGCTTGCGGTGCCGTGGGTTACCTTGGTGGTGACGCCTTTGTGTTTATTGGGTTTGTGGGTCTCCCCCGCTTGGAGCTTGGCGGCTGAGGCCTTGCATGTGTTGGTGTGGCTGCTCAAAGCGTGTGCCAACCTGCCTTGGGCGCAATGGTCGGTGCCCGCTGCACCGCTGTGGGCGGGGGCAGCTGCGCTGCTGGGCATGGCGCTATGGGTGTTTCGTTTGCCAGGGTGGATGCGTTGCTTCGGTGTGGTTTTGGTGCTGCCCGTGCTGTGCTGGCAAACGCCGCGCCCAGCGCATGGCACGTTTGAGCTGGTGGCGACTGACATGGGGCAGGGCCATGCGGTGTTGTTGCGCACGGCGACGCACAGCTTGTTGTACGACACAGGGCCACGTTACTCGGCAGAGACGGATGCAGGCCAACGCGTGTTGGTGCCGCTGCTGCGTGCGTGGGGCGAGCGGCTAGACCGCATCGTCATCAGCCACCAAGACAGCGACCACAGCGGTGGCGCACCAGCGGTGATGGCCATGCAGTCGCAGGCCGATGTGTTGACGTCGATCGCTACCGAGCACCCGTTGCAGCAGTTGGGTGTGATGCAGCGTTGTGAGCGCGGGCAGTCGTGGGTGTGGGATGGTGTGCGCTTGGAGGTGCTGCATCCGAGTGCGGCAGACTATGAGCGCAAGCTCAAACCCAATGCCCTGAGCTGTGTGTTGCGCGTGAGTGGGCTACGCCAAGCAACACAGGACCCAGCACAAGAGGCGGCGAGTGGCGATAGCCTGTGGGTGTCCGCCTTGCTTGTCGGCGACATCGAAGCCGCGCAAGAGAGCGCTTTGCTGCATAGCGGTCAAGCCTTGCAAGCGGATTGGTTGCTGGTGCCGCATCACGGCAGTGCCACCTCGTCCACGCAGGCGTTTTTGCAGGCGGTGCAGCCCAGTGTGGCCGTGGTGCAAGCGGGTTATCGCAATCGCTTTGGTCACCCACGGCCCGAGGTATTGCAGCGCTACAGCGATTTAGGGGTGCAAGTGGTGCAAACCCCCCGTTGCGGTGCATCGCAATGGCGCAGCGATCAACCCAACTTGGTGCAATGTGAGCGAAATCAAAGACAACGCTATTGGCATCACGTATTCTGAGGACTGGCATCCAACTTGCGTACTAGATGCCAAAAGTTCCTAAGATGCACAAGTTTAATGAGGTGTATGCCCAGAACAACGCACAGTATCGCCCCCAGCGGCGTGAGCTACATGTTGGAAGACCGAAAAATGATGCGGCTCTTCCCTGAGTTGTTTAGCCAACACGATTTCTACCACTGGCGCACGATTTTGCGCAGCGTGTCTGGCTTTGATGTTTACCGCAAGGTCTATCGCGATGTGATTCACCCTGAGCGCGTGGCCGAGTTACTCATCCTGCGTGCCGATATGCCGCGCTCGCTGCATGCGTGTTTGAACGAGGTGGCCAACAACATCTCGATGGTCTCGGACGATCGTTCGCTCGAGAGCTATCGTCGCGCGGGCAAGCTGTGCGCTGAAATGGAATTCAACCGCATTGAAGAAATTCTGGCCAATGGGCTGCACGCCTATCTCACGCAGTTCTTGGACCGCGTGAATAAAATTGGCGCGAGCATCAGTCGGGAGTTTTTGATCCCGAATTGATTGGAGGATTAACCGCCGCGACGCATCATGTCGAAGAACTCGACGTTCGACTTCGTCGCCTTCATGCTCTTCAAAACCATTTCCATGGATTCGATTTCGTCCATATTGTACATGAACTGGCGCAGGATGCGGGTCTTTGACAAGATCTCGGGCGGCAACAACAGCTCTTCGCGGCGTGTACCGCTGCGGTTGAGTTGAATGGCGGGGAACACGCGCTTTTCGTACAAGCGGCGGTCGAGGTGAATTTCGCAGTTACCTGTGCCTTTGAATTCTTCAAAGATCACTTCGTCCATGCGGCTACCGGTGTCGACCAAGGCCGTGGCGATGATGGTGAGTGAGCCGCCTTCTTCCACTTTACGTGCCGCGCCAAAAAAGCGCTTGGGGCGTTGCAGTGCGTTGGAGTCCACGCCACCTGACAACACTTTGCCAGACGAGGGCACCACGTTGTTGTATGCGCGGGCGAGGCGGGTGATGGAGTCGAGCAAGATGACCACATCTTTTTTCAGTTCCACCAAACGCTTGGCGCGCTCAATCACCATTTCAGCCACGTGTACGTGGCGTGCGGCGGGTTCGTCAAAGGTGGAGGCAATCACTTCGGCTTTGACCGAGCGCTGCATTTCGGTCACTTCTTCTGGGCGCTCGTCCACCAACAGCACCATCATGTGTGCGTCGGGGTAGTTGGCGGCGATGGCGTGGGCGATGTGCTGCATCATCACGGTCTTGCCGCTCTTGGGCGGGGCCACGACCAAGGCGCGTTGGCCTTTACCGATGGGCGCAATGATGTCGATGATGCGGCCAGTGATGTTTTCTTCACCTTTGATTTCGCGCTCAAGCTTCATCTGTTCACGAGGGAACAGGGGGGTCAAGTTCTCGAACATGACCTTGTGCTTGTTGTTTTCAGGCAGGTCGTCGTTGACCTTGTCGAGTTTGGTCAGGGCAAAGTAGCGCTCACCGTCTTTGGGGATGCGGACTTCGCCTTCAATCATGTCGCCGGTGTGCAGGTTGAAGCGGCGCACTTGGCTGGGGCTGATGTAGATGTCGTCTGTCGAGGCGGTGTAGCTGGTGTCTGGGCTACGCAGGAAGCCAAAGCCGTCGGGCAAGATTTCGAGCACGCCATCTGCAAACACTTGTTCGCCAGCGCGGGCGCGCTTTTTGATGATGGCAAACATCAGCTCTTGCTTGCGCATGCGGCCTGTGTTTTCGATTTCGAGGTCTTCGGCTTGTTTCAGCACTTCAGACACGTGCAGTGCCTTGAGTTCGTTCAGATGCATCTTGCTTGTGACTCCACAAAAGGGAGGTCGTTAAAAAAAGAGGGGGGAGGTCGGAGCGAGGTGTGAAATACCTCTGGACCAGA
This sequence comes from Limnohabitans sp., assembly GCF_031538885.1. Classification (GTDB taxonomy): domain Bacteria; phylum Pseudomonadota; class Gammaproteobacteria; order Burkholderiales; family Burkholderiaceae_C; genus Limnohabitans. Next base: position 15,914 of record NZ_JAVKLW010000140.1, on the reverse strand, counting down.
ATTCATGCCCTGATGGGGAACCTGAGTAGCCTCATGGGCAACAAGGTGAGTTCAAAATTGATTATGACAGAAAAAAAGCCCGCAGATTGAACAATCTGCGGGCTTTGCGTTGGTGTATTTGGTTTTAAGCCAGTTGTTGGTCGATGAATGCGGTCAACTGGGCTTTGCTCATGGCACCCACTTTGGTGGCTGCGAGTTGGCCACCTTTGAACACCATCAATGTAGGGATACTACGGATGCCCAGCTTGCTGGGGATATCGCGGTTTTCGTCTACGTTCATTTTGGCAATTTGCAGCTTGCCTTCGTAGGTGGTGGCAACGTCATCCAAGATGGGGGCAATCATTTTGCAAGGACCACACCATTCGGCCCAATAGTCCACCAAGACGGGCTTGTCCGCTTGCAAGACGTCTGCTTCAAAGCTGGTGTCGGTGATGTGTTTGATCAAATCGCTAGCCATGGTTATTTCCTCTTTGAATTGGCGATAGAGCTACAGTTAAGCCATTGTGGCAGAAAGCAAGTACCCCCATGAAAACTCTCACCATTGATGTTGTGTCTGATGTTGTTTGCCCTTGGTGCTATGTGGGTAAACGACGTTTAGAGCGCGCGTTAGCGCTTTTGGCCATTCAGCATCCAGATGTGGACCCAGAGGTGCGTTGGCACACGTTTCAGCTCAACCCTGAGATGGCCCCAGAGGGCATGGCCCGTGCTGATTATGTGAGTCAGAAATTTGGTGACAAGGCGGGCAGCGTTTATGAGCGCGTGGCTGGCGTGGGCAAAGAGGCGGGTATTGCCTTTGCGTTTGACCGCATCGCACGCCAACCCAATACCGTGGTGGCGCACAGTTTGATTGCGGTGTCTGAGCCGGGCATGGCGCAAGACGCGATGGTGGAGGCTTTGTTCAAAACCTATTTCATCGAAGGCCGCGATTTGACAGAAGCTGCTGTGCTGATGGATATCGCTGAGTCTGCGGGCATGGCACGCAGCGTGGCTGAACAGCACTTGCAAAACTCAGCCTTGCACAGCCAAACCATCGGCAATGACAACGCTGCGCGTGAAATGGGGATCACGGGTGTGCCGTTTTTCATCTTCAACCGCCAAGTCGGTTTGTCTGGTGCGCATGAGAGCGACACCTTGTTGCAGGCGATGGCTGAGGCGATGAACGCCGCCCCGCCTAGCCATTAATCTTTCTCGATCCATGCTGCGGGTGTTGGCTGCGCGGCTGCCGCCCACCAAAAAAGTTTTGATGTGGGCACGTAAAAACTTTCCTGGCTCAATGCTAGCCACCTCACGTTGGAGGGTCTCATGCGTTTTGTCGGTAAAAGGCTGAATGGCATCGGGCTCAGCAGGCTTGCTTGGTCCTGGTGCTTGGGCTTGGGGCGCAGCTTGTTCCGCCACCACTTGGGTTTCGATTGCTGGAGGCGCAGGCGCAGGCGCAATAGGCGTGACGATATCCTCGGGCACGTCTGGCGTAATGGAGGTTGGATCTTGTGTTGCGGATGTACTTTCTTCGGTCATCGCACCTGTATCGGCAGGAGTGGAGGATTTCTTGAGCGAAAAAAGAAGGTGACGGACCTTGACCCCAGCACTGGCTCCACAGTTAGGGCTGCTCGGTTCCCCGCCTGACCCAGTTGGCCGCTTCACCATGTGGGAAGGCCCGTCGGACTCAATTGTAGGACACAAGAGCATTCTCAAGCCCTTGTTGCGAGGGGGCGTGCGCTCGCTTTAGAATCATGCGCATATGTCTTACCTCGTGCTCGCCCGCAAGTACCGTCCGAAAACCTTCACAGAGATGGTGGGGCAAGAACACGTTGTGCAAGCGCTCACCAATGCCCTGACCACCCAACGTTTGCATCACGCCTATTTGTTTACCGGCACACGCGGTGTGGGTAAAACCACAGTGTCGCGCGTGTTGGCCAAATCGCTCAATTGCCAAGGCTTAGATGGCACGGGCGGCATCACGGCCAACCTCTGCGGCGTGTGCCAAGCCTGCACCGATATTGATGCTGGCCGCTTTGTGGATTACACCGAGCTCGATGCCGCCTCCAACCGTGGTGTGGACGAAGTGCAGAGCTTGCTTGAGCAAGCGGTTTACAAGCCTGTGCAAGGCCGCTTCAAAGTCTTCATGATTGACGAGGTGCACATGCTCACCAACACCGCCTTCAACGCGATGTTGAAGACGTTGGAAGAGCCCCCTGAATATCTGAAATTCGTACTCGCCACAACAGATCCGCAAAAAGTGCCGGTCACCGTGTTGTCGCGTTGCTTGCAGTTCAATCTGCGCCCCATGGCCCCTGAAACGGTGTTGGAGCACTTAGGTCATGTGTTGGACCAAGAAAACATTGCCTCGGAACCCCAAGCTCTGCGTTTGCTAGCCCGTGCTGCACGTGGCTCTATGCGTGACGCCTTGAGTTTGACGGACCAAGCCATTGCCTACGGTGGTGGTCAGCTCCAAGAGGCGGCGGTTCGCCAGATGTTGGGCTGTGCGGATCGCTCGCATGTGTTTCGCCTGATTGAGGCCCTAGCTAATGGGGACGGCAAGTCGGTGGTGGAAACCTCCGAAGCCTTACGCCTAAATGGCCTGAGCGCTGCGGCCACGCTGGAAGACATGTCGATGGTGTTGCAACGCATGGCGGTGTTGCAAGCCGTGCCCGACATGGGCGAAGACGACGGTGCAGACCCTGAAGCCGCGGAGATCGCACGTTTGGCAGGTGTCATGCCGCCCGACGAAACACAACTGCTCTACAGCTTGAGTTTGCATGGTCGTCAAGAATTGGGCTTAGCCCCAGATGAATATGCCGCGCTCACGATGGTGCTGCTGCGTTTGTTGGCGTTCAAGCCACAGACTTCGAACTCTGCTTCAGCCTCGGCTGAAAAAAAAACTCTAATTAATCCGCATCGCGGTGCCACAGCACAGGCGCACCCGCCATCTGCTCCTGCGATGGCGAGTGTCCCTGCCAGTCCCGCCACGTCCGCACCTACACGCCAAGCGGCAGCAGTCGCGGCCCAGCCTGTTGTAACGACTGTTACCGACCCTGCTCCAGCCTCTTCAAAAACGGTCCGTTGGCAACCCGCGCAGCAGCCTCAGCCCGCATCACCTGTGCAAGCCTTACCCGTGCGTGACATGCAACCAAGCGAGGTGCCGCCTTGGGAGGATGACCCCAGCTATGACCCAGAAGGTTGCGCCACGCCAGATCAAGGGTATGACCATGATTCCGACGCTGCCGTGGTCGCCATGCCTGTGCGCCAACAAGTCGAGCCTCGTGCGTCGCTTGAGCGCTACATGCCCACGACGGAAGTGCCGCAGATTGTGGCCACGCCTGAGGGGGAGTTTTGGCACAAGTTGGTGATGGACATGTCGGAGGCCGAAACCATCAACGCCTTGGTGCGTGAGTTAGCCTTGCAGTCGCAACTCGTAGCGCGTGATATAGATACGTGGATGTTGCGCGTGGAGCGTGAATCGCTCAACAGCACCACCAGCCGTGAGCGCTTGCAAAAAGCCCTCGAAGCCGCAGGGCACGCCGTGCGTTTGACGGTGGAAGTGGGCCGTGTGCAAGACAGCCCGGCCAGACGCAATGCTGTCGCTGCGGTGCAGCGCCAAGCTGGGGCAGAGGCCGTCATCCGCAATGACCCCATGGTTCAAAGTTGGATGCGCGACTACGACGCCAAAGTTGTGCCGGGCAGCATCAAACCACTTTAAATTTTTTAGTTTCTAAAAGGGAAAACTCATGTTCAACAAAGGACAACTCTCCGGCCTGATGAAGCAAGCCCAAGCCATGCAAGAAAACCTCAAGAAAGCACAAGATGAACTGGCTTTTGTTGAGGTGACGGGCGAATCTGGCGCTGGTTTGGTCAGAGTTTTGATGACGTGCAAGCACGATGTCAAGCGCATCACCATTGATCCCAGCCTCATGACGGACGACAAAGACATGCTGGAAGACTTGGTGGCCGCGGCTTTCAATGATGCCGTGCGCAAAGCCGCAGAGACCAGCGAAGCCAAGATGAGTAAGCTCACTGCTGGTTTGCCGCCTGGCTTGAAACTGCCGTTCTAAATGAGCGACACCTCTGTGCTGGAAGGCCTGATTCAGGCCCTGCGTCGCTTGCCAGGCGTAGGCGTCAAATCGGCCTCGCGCATGGCTTATCACTTGTTGCAACATGACCGTGAGGGGGCAGAGCTGATCTCTCAAGCGCTGCACCAAGCTGCCGCGCAAGTTCAGCATTGCGAGCGTTGCCACACCTTCACCACTCAAACCGTGTGCGACACCTGCTTGGATGACGGGCGCGACACCACCCGTTTGTGTGTGGTCGAAACACCTGCTGATCAATCGGCGGTCGAACGCACAGGTGCTTACAAAGGCTTGTACTTTGTGTTGATGGGGCGTATCAGCCCCCTCGACGGTTTTGGTCCCAAAGACATTGGCTTGCAAAAACTGATGGGCCGCGCCAGCGATGGATCGGTCAAAGAAGTCATCTTGGCCACCAACTTCACGGCGGAGGGTGAGGCCACCGCGCATGTGCTGGGTGAAGGGCTCAAAAAACGCGGCGTACAAGTCACCCGCCTGGCCCGTGGCGTACCCGTGGGCAGCGAGTTGGAGTATGTGGATTTGGGCACCATCGCCCATGCATTGGTTGATCGGCGAGACGCTTAAACACCAACCACAACACGAAGGCACGTGCGCGTACCTGTGTTTTTGTGACGCGTTTACTTCTTCGCGATTTTCGCGTCGCCTTTGCCTTTTTTCTCGGCGACTTGTTTTGCGCCCGCACCTTTAATGTCTTTGGCGGAGGCCAGCTTGGTGCCATTGGCGTGTTTTTCGCCTTTGCCTGAGTCCTTGCGCTTGGCCACAGCTTCGGGTGACAAGTCGAGCTTGCCGTTGTCGGCCACTTGCGCTGTCACATCGCCCAACATGCTGACACTGCGTGGCACCATCAAAGCAGATCCTGCTTTGATGAGCATGCGTGGTGGGATGTTGTTGATGGCGCGGAAATCGGTTTCAGTCATGTTCACCTTCTTGGCGGCATCCGCTACTTTCATGGTGGTGGGGGCAATCCAAGCCGTCCAGGTGGCCATGCGGGCGATGGACGAGGCTTCGTAGTTGCGCTGAAACACTTCAGCGTTGTCCCAGGGTAGCAAGATGTTGGGTGAGCCTGCCGCGAGCAACACAGGGCGATGCGCCGATGGGTTCAGCGCCTTGAAGTCTTCCAAAGGAATATCGGCCAGTTTGGCCGCCACGCTCACATCCATGTCGCGCGGCAAAGGCACGCTCTGAAAGTAGGGATGGTTTGGGATGCTGGGTAACACCAAGTTGTAGGCGGGCGGGTTACCTACCAAGTTTTTCATGGCTTGCAGCTTGGGCACATACATGCGTGTTTCCATGGGCATGTTCAAGTCGGCATAGGTGGTGGGCAGGCCTGCACGTTTGTTGCGGGCAATAGCTTTGCCCACATTGCCTTCGCCCCAGTTATAGGCGGCCAAGGCCAAGTGCCAGTCGCCAAACATTTTGTGCAGACGCTCAAGGTAGTCTAGGGCTGCACGGGTAGAGGCTTGCACATCGCGGCGGTCATCGCGAAACACGTTTTGTTTGAGGTCAAAGCTTTTGCCGGTGGCGGGCATGAACTGCCACATGCCACTGGCCCGTGCGCTGGAGACCGCTTGTGGGTTGAAGGCACTTTCAATGAAAGGCAGCAACGCCAACTCGGTGGGCATCTTGCGGGTTTCGAGTTCTTCAACGATGTGGAACAGGTACTTGCTTGAGCGCTCGCTCATGCGTTGGATGTAGTCTGGCTTGTTGGCGTACCACTGGGTGCGGTCATTGACCAAGTCGCTTTCTAGATCTGGCATTTGGTAGCCCTTGCGGATGCGCTCCCATAAATCGTTGGACAGCTCCAGCTTGGCTACGTTGTCGCGTTTGAAGTTGCCTTTGGCTACAGGGCTGAGTCCCACATTGCCTTGTTCAGGTAAGCTGGCGCAACCGGTGAGCAAGACAAGGCTCAGGCTCAGGCTGATACTTAAAACGGCGAGTAAAAATCTCATTTGAAATCGTTCTTCCATTCGCGAAGGGCTGCAAAGACAGCCGCATCGTCGTGTTGTTCGCTTGCTGAGAGTCCAGCATGTTGTGCAACGGCATGTCGCACATGAGGGTGTCGAGCCCGTAAAAACGGGTTGATTAGCAATTCAGTGCCCAATTGGGCGGGCAGGGTGGGCGTTCCCTGGGCTCTGAGTTGTTGGCACTGCGCCATGTAGTGCTGCAAATCTGTGTTGTCAGGTTCTACGGCGAGGGCGAATCGCAAGTTGGAAAGAGTGTACTCGTGAGCGCAACACACCCGCGTGTGGTGGGGGAGTGCGGCCAAGCGATCTAAAGAGGCCAGCATTTGCATGGGGGTACCCTCAAAAATCCGCCCACACCCTCCAGAAAACAAGGTGTCACCACAAAAAAGCACGGGGCTTTGCGGCGCATCCGCCAACACATAAGCGACATGACCTGCCGTGTGGCCCGGCACATCCAGCACTTGCACGGTTTGGCCCAATAACTCAAGCTCGTCTCCTTGCATCACTGCTGTGAAGGGGGCGGGCACTTCTTCACGGGCGGGGCCAAACACGGGCGCACCCGTGGCCAAGTGCAACTCGCGCACACCGCCGACATGGTCGGCATGGTGGTGGGTGACTAGAATCGCGGCAAGTTTCAGGCCTTCTTCAGTCAGCCCCCCTTTGGTTAACGCGTGCAGCACTGGTGCGGCGTCGCCGGGGTCAACCACCACGGCTTGTTGGTCTTGTTGCCATAACCACAGGTAGTTGTCTGAGAACGCAGGCAGTGCAATCAGCTTCATGTCTTCTACACCTCTTCATCACGATAGCAAAAACGATAGTTTGCCTGACTGGCTGGCGTCTCCCGCCGGTCGGTATCTGTGCGCGTGGGAGCAAACCTATTTAGACCGCGCCGTGATCGATGTGTTTGGTTTTCATGCCTTGCAGTTGGGTTTGCCCGCGTTGGATGCCCTGCAAGCCAATCGCATGCCCCACCGTTGGCTGGCTTGCGACGCGCGGCCCGAGCCTTGGCCCTTGGGCCGAGAGCTGCTGCTGACCAATTACGAGGCCTTGCCTTTCCCTGATGCCAGCTTGGATTTGCTGGTCTTGCCCCATACCCTTGAGTTGAGCTATGACCCCCACGCCACCTTGCGCGAAGTTCAGCGTGTGCTGGTGCCTGAGGGGCGGGTGGTGATTTGCGGCTTCAACCCCAACAGCCTGTGGGGTGCGAGCAAAAGCTGCAGACGCGGCTTTTCGCAGGTGGGAGACTTCATTGGTCAGCGACGCTTGCGTGATTGGTTGCAACTGTTGAGCTTTGAAATTGAGTCCACCAGTTTTGGTTGCTACCGCCCAGCGGTAAAGACGCAGCGCTGGTTGCAACGCTGGGACTGGATAGATGAAGCGGGCGTGCGCTGGTGGCCCATCTTGGGTGCGGTGTACGGGATGGTGGCGGTCAAGCGTGTGCACGGCATGCGACTGCTGTCTCCCGCGTGGAAGCGTGCCCTGCCACGCACCGCAGCCGTGGTCACCACGGCTTCGAACACAGCGTCACACACCGCCTCTAAAGGAATCATGTCCCCCCACGCTCGTCACTTCGTGTATTCACTGCCCCCGGAGGGCGCACAAGCCTCCTTTGAGGCGGCTCGACAGGAGGCTTAAATGAACAACACGATAGAGATCTACACAGACGGCGCTTGCAAAGGCAACCCAGGGCCTGGTGGCTGGGGTGCATTGCTGCGCTCCGCTTCGGGCCAAGAAAAAGAACTGTTTGGTGGTGAACTCAACACCACCAACAACCGCATGGAGTTGATGGCTGTGATTCAAGCCTTGCGGGCCCTCAAGCGCCCTTGTAGCGTAGCGCTCTACTTGGACAGCGAGTACGTGCGCAAAGGCATCACGGAGTGGATTCACGGTTGGAAAGCCCGCAGTTGGCGCACGGCAGCCAAGCAGCCCGTGAAAAACGCAGACCTTTGGCAGCAACTCGATGCGCTCACCCATCAAGGCGACCACGACATCGTGTGGCACTGGGTCAAGGGTCATGCTGGTCATGTGGACAACGAGCGAGCTGACGATTTAGCTAACCGAGGCGTGGTCTTGGTACTGTCAGGCAAGTGACACCTTTGGTTAAGTTGTTGTAAAGGTTTCTCTTTAGGGGGCGCTTAATTGCGTACAAAGGGCTTCAAATAGATGCAACTGGTACATTGCGTGTTGTTGTCAAAATACGCAAAAAAATATCTGCTCGTTATGAAATACAAGTCTCAAAGAGTGACCAAAAAAAGTTTGATTTGGATGGTCCTGGCCTTGGCGGTCGTTGGTGGCGCGACCAAGTATTTTTGGCCTGCAAGTAGTGCCGATACCAAATCATCCGTACAAACCGTGACCACTTTTGTGGTGGCGCAACGCGACTTTCCCGTGGTCTTGGAAGCAACGGGCAGTACCGTCGCAGCCAACATCGTGGACATTCGCCCCCAAGTCACCAATGTGGTGGCGAAGATTCACATCAAAGAAGGTCAAATGGTCAAGGCAGGGGACCTGCTGATCAGCTTGGATGACCGCGCAGACCGTGCCAACTATGAAAAAGCGCAAGCCACGGCAGACGATGCCCAACGCCAACTCAACCGCGCTGAAGAATTGCTGCGTCAACAATTTGTGACGCAAGGCGCGGTCGACACCGCACGTGCCAATTCGCAAGCAGCCCAAGCCGCAGCGCGTGCGGCACAAGCGCAACTCAGCTACGACAACATTCGCTCACCCATCACGGGGCGCGCGGGCATCATCAACGTGTTTCCTGGGGCTTTGGTTCAACCAGGCAACACGGTGTCCACCAGCACAACAGCCACCGCCACCAACCCCCAAGGCGCGATGCTCACCATCACGCAGCTAGACCCCATCAACGTGCAGTTCACGGTGCCAGAAAGTGCCTTGCCCGCCTTGTTTGCTGCACAGCAAAAAGGGCAAGCGCCCACCATCACCTTTCAAATGGGCGACGGTAAAAAGCGCGAAGGCAAGGTGTACGTGATTGACAACCAAGTGGACCAAGCCATTGGTGCGGTGAAAGTCAAGGCCGTGGTGGACAACGCTGACCAAACCCTGATTCCAGGCCAATTTGTGCGACTGCAAGTGCAATCGGGCAACTTCAAAGATGTGTTGGTCGTTCCCTCCCAAGCCGTGGTGACCAATGCCCGTGGCGACCAAGTTTTTCTGGTCGATGCAGAAAACACGGCGAACCTCAAACCCATCAAAGTTCAAACCCAGAGCCAAGGCTTTGCGGTCATCACTGGCATCAATGCCGGCGACAAAGTGGTGGTGGAAGGCAAGCAAAACCTTCGCCCCAACGGCAAAGTCAAAGAGGCGGTTGCAAAGACCGATGGCAAACCTGAGGCCAAACCCGACGCCAAGCCTGAATCTAAAGCCGAAGCACACAAATGACGATTTCAGAACTCTGCATTCGTCGTCCGGTGATGATGATTTTGCTGTCCATGGCGACCGTGGTGGCTGGTGTCATCGCGTACAGCAAAATTCCTGTGGCGGCGCTGCCCAGCTTTAACAGCCCCGTCATCCAAGTCTCGGCCACCCTGTCGGGAGCGAGCCCTGAGAACATGGCGGCCTCTGTGGCCTTGCCCTTGGAGAAAGAGTTCTCCACGATTGACGGCATCAACGTCATCAGTTCGACCAATTTTTTGAGCACCACCAGCATCACGTTGGAATTCAACAACGACCGTGACATCGACAAAGCCGCCGTCGACGTGCAAGCCGCTTTGCTGCGCGCCCAACGTCGCTTGCCCATTGAGATGACCACACCGCCGTCGTACCGCAAGGTCAACCCAGCGGATGCGCCGGTGTTGCTGATGGCCTTGAGCTCGCCCGCGATGGACTTGTTTGAGGTGAGCGACTATGCCGAGAACTTGATTTCGCCCAACCTGTCCACCATCGACGGTGTGGCACAAGTCTTGGTCTACGGTCAAAAGCGTTATGCCGTGCGCGTGCGTGCCAACCCGGCCAAATTGGCGTTGAACAACTTGACGATGGACGACGTGGCCCAAGCGGTCAACAAAGCCAACTCGAATTCACCCGTCGGTGTGCTCGATGGCCCCCGCCAAGCCTTGACGATTTATGCCAACCCGCAGTTGGTCCGTGCCCGTGAGTTTGCCGATTTGCTGATTGCCCAGCGCAATGGCCTGCCCATTCGTTTGTCGGATGTGGCCGTCGTGAGTGAGAGCTACGAACAAGTCAAGACCAGCGGCTCCTACATGGGCGAGCGCGCAGTCATCATCGCCGTGCTGCGCCAGCCCAGTGCCAACACGGTGAAAGTGGTGGACGGCATCCGCCGCATGATTCCGCAGTTCGAAAAGCAAATGCCTGCCTCCATGCAGATCAACTTGCTCAATGACCGTTCGATGTCAATTCGTGAGTCCATTCACGACGTGCACTACACCTTGGCCTTGACCATTGCTTTGGTGGTGTTGGTCATCTTCTTGTTTCTCAAACATGTAGCGGCCACCATCATTCCGGCGCTGAGTTTGCCGGTGTCGTTGATCGGCGCCTTCTTTTTGATGTACTGGCTGGGCTACAGCCTCGACAACGTGTCGCTCTTGGGTATCACACTGGCCGTGGGCTTGGTGGTCGACGACTCCATTGTGGTGTTAGAGAACATCGTGCGCTATGTGGAAGAGGGCATGCACCCGCTCAAAGCGGCTTTGAAGGGCAGCAAAGAAGTGGGCTTCACCATCATCTCGATTTCGATTTCTTTGGTGGCGGTGTTCATTCCCATCTTCTTCATGCCCGGCCCAATTGGTTTGCTGTTTCGTGAGTTTGCGGTGGTGGTGTCGCTGTCCATCTTGGTCTCGGCGATTGTGTCGCTCACCCTCGTGCCCATGTTGTGCAGCCGCTTTTTGCCCAAGCATGGCGAGGAGCCCAAGGACTACTGGATCACCATCAAGTTTGATCAAGTCTTCCATGCGGTGCTGCGCAAATACGAGTCCACCTTGGACTGGTGCTTGGCCCATCAGCGTCATGTGTTGGCTGTGGCGATTGGCACCTTTGTGGTGACCATCGCCATGTACATCTGGGTGCCCAAAGGCTTTTTCCCTGAGGAGGACTTAGGACAAGTTTTGCTGACCACAGAAGCTGCAGAAGACATTTCATTCACGGCCATGTTGAAGCTGCAGGACCTTGCTGCAGAAATGGTCAAGAACGACCCCAACGTGCTCAGCATGGTGTCGTTTGTGGGCGGTGGTGGCAACAACGGCAACCTGCCCAACAACGGCCGCATGTTCTTGAACCTCAAACCCAAGAGCGAGCGTGTGCCCATGCAAAAAGTGCTGGAAGGCTTGCGCGCCAAGTTCCGTAGCTTGCCGGGCCTGAACGTCTACATGCGTCCGATTCAAAACTTGCAACTTGGTGGCAAGGTGAGTAAAAGCCGTTACCAGTTCATCTTGCAAAGCGTGGGCTTTGACGGCGTGAATGAGTGGTCTGAAAAAATGGTGCGCCAAATGCGAGCGGACCCGATTTTCCGTGACGTCACCACCGACTCCCAGCTCAAGGGCTTGAATGTCTTGGTGGACATCAACCGTGAAAAAGCGGCCAGTGCGGGCGTGTCGATGTCTGACATTCGCACCGCTTTGTATTCGTCCTATGGTGAGAAGCAAATCTCCACCATTTACACCGCAGTCAACACCTACCAAGTCATTTTGGAATCGGTGGAAGAAAGTCGCCAGTTTGAGGCAGGCTTGAACGACATCTATGTGCGGGGGCGTGCCACGGACCGCTTGGTGCCTTTGTCGAGTCTGGCCACCTTCAAGCGTTTCATTGGCCCCACAGCGGTGAACCACCAAGGTCAAATTCCTGCGGTGACCATCTCGTTCAACTTGGCGCCCGATGTGCCGCTGGGCGACGCGACATCCAAGATTGACCAGTTCACCAAGGACATTGAGTTGCCTGCCACCATCATCACCAGCTACGGTGGCGATGCGGCGGTGTTTCAAAGTGGGCAATCAGGCCAAATTATTTTGCTGGTCAGCGCCATCTTTGTGATCTATGTCTTGCTGGGCGTCTTGTACGAAAGCTACATCCACCCGCTGACGATTTTGGCGGGCTTGCCTTCTGCGGCGATTGGTGCGCTGTTGTTCTTGCGCTTGTTTGGCATGGAGCTGACCATCATCGCCACGATTGGCATCTTGTTGCTGATTGGCATCGTGAAGAAGAACGCGATTTTGATGATTGACTTCGCTCTCGAAGCGCAACGTCAGCACAATATGACGCCGCGCGACGCCATTCGCTCCGCGTGCTTGACGCGGTTCCGCCCGATTCTGATGACCACGCTGGCCGCCATGATGGGCGCCTTGCCCATTGCCTTGGGCCTAGGCGCTGGGGCAGAGTTGCGCATGCCGCTGGGTATCGTGGTGGTGGGCGGCTTGGCGTTCTCGCAGGTCATCACGCTCTACATCACACCCGTGATTTACATCTACCTTGAAAAGTACAGCGGCACAGGCCCGATGGAAATTCCTGCGGAGATGATGCCTTAAAGCTTGAGGCAGACGGCGCTCAGATGGCGCCGTCAAACATCATCACATCCACCTCATCGCCCACAGCGACGTTGCCTTGGCTGTGGTGCAAAACGATGAGGCCATTGCCTTGCACCATCGAGCTCAACACGCCCGAACCTTGGTTGCCCGTGGTGCGCACTTGTAGTGTGCCGTCGGGGGCGCTGCTGACAAACCCGCGTTGGTATTCGGTACGGCCTGCTTTTTTGCGCAGCGGCTCTACGCACTTGGCGCGCAGCAGCGGCACAGGTGCTGCATTGCTGCCCATCATCCGCAGCAATGCAGGGCGCACAAAGGCCAAGAAGGTGACCATCACCGCCACAGGGTTGCCGGGCAAGCCAAACAACACCGACTTGCCAATGCGGCCCACGGCCATGGGGCGGCCTGGGCGCATGGCGATTTTCCAAAAGGCCACATCGCCGAGTTTTTTCATCATGGCTTTGGTGAAGTCGGCTTCGCCCACGCTCACCCCACCGCTGGTGATGATGGCGTCGGCCTGTTGTGCGGCTTTGGCAAACACGGCCTCTAGCAAAGCGGGGTCATCGCGCACCACACCCATGTCGATGACTTCGCAGCCCATGCGGGTGAGCAAGCCAAACACGGTGTAGCGGTTGCTGTCGTAGACCGCGCCTTCGCGTGGGGCATCGCCTAAGCTGAGTACCTCGTCGCCGGTGGAGAAATAAGCCACGCGCAAACGGCGATGTACCCGCACATCGGGCAGGCCCAAGCTGGCAATCAGCCCTAAGGCCGCAGGTGTGAGGTGTTGGCCTGCTTGCAGTGCGGCTTGGCCTTGCATCAGGTCCTCGCCTGCTAAGCGGCGGTTGTCGCCGGCTTTCAAGAGATTGGCGGGCAGGGTGACGGTGGTCACATCATGGGCGCTCACTATTTGGCAGAACTCTTGTGGCACCACGGTGTCAAGCGTGTCAGGCAGGATGGCGCCCGTCATGATCTTCAGGCACTCGCCTGCGTTGACCTTGCCTTGCCATGCCTTGCCCGCCAATGCTGTGCCCACCATGCGTAAGGTGAGGGGCTGGTCGGCTTGCAGTTGCGAAGCATCGAACGCAAAACCATCCATCGCCGAGTTGTTGTGGGCGGGCACACTGATGGGGGAGATGACGTCTTGCGCCAAGACACGGCCTAACGCGTCAAACAAATACACATCTTGCGATTCGTCCGCAGACACGGGTTGCACGAGTTGCGCCAAAAATGCGTGGACTTGATCCACGCGCAGGGCCTGCGGGTCATAGCCTTGCAGGGCGGCGGCGATGTCGTCCAAGGGTTTCATGGAGCGGCGCTCTCCAGCGCTTGGAGTTCGGTCAAGGTGTTCACATTGGCAAACGCCAATGGGTCGTCGCTGGGGGAATCGAAGGGCACGACGACTGTTTTGTGCAGCGCCGTCCAAGCGTCAATCTTGCGGCCACCTGCGTGGGTGAACTTCACCAAGCTTTCGACCAATTCAATTTTCATCAAACAGAACACGGGTTGTGTGCGTATTTCAATGCGACCATCGGTTTGGGTTTCAGGTGCAGCAGCCATGGCAATGTCAGTATCTTCGCGCACCAAGGCTTGGCCTAAGCGCTCTGCCAAGTCCAGTGGCAAGCGTGGTGTATCACAAGGCACCGTCAGCACATAGGGCGTTTCGGCACGTTCGAGGCCTACCAAAAAGCCCGACAAAGGCCCCGCAAAATCTGCCGAAGCATCGGGCCACACCGAGGCGCCAAACGATTCGTAGGCCGAGAGGTTGCGGTTGGCATTGACCATCACGCTTTCAACCTGCGGGCCTAGGCGCATCAGAGCGTGGAGGGCGAGGGGCATGCCATTGAAGTTTTGCAAGCCCTTGTCCACGCCGCCCATGCGGCTGCCACGCCCACCTGCCAAGATGAGCCCTGTGATGGCGTGTGCGTCGATGTGTGTCTGTGTCATAGATGGGTTGATGTGCACGTGGCCTCAGCGCCGATTAACCGCCGATGTAACTCATCTCCACGCGACGCGCGGCAGGTGCCGCCTCGGCAGGCAAGGAGGCGCGTAGTTCAGAGTAACGGTCATCGCGGCCTTGCCAGATGTGTCCAATGGCAGAGGCGATATCGGCATCGCTGGTGTGGGCTTGACGCATGAGGCCGCGCAAGTCGTAGCCCTGCGTGGCAAATAAGCACAGGTACAGCTTGCCTTCGGTGGAGAGGCGGGCGCGGTTGCAATCGCGGCAAAACGCTTGGGTCACGCTGCTGATGACGCCAACTTCGCCCAAGGCTGGGTCCAACTCGCCTGCGGCATTGGCATAGCCCCAACGTTGCGCGGTTTCGCCCGCAGCCGTGGCTTGGAGGGGTAGGAGTGGGAACACTTGTTGGAGCCGTTCAATCACCTCAGCGGAGGGCAGCACATCGTCCATGCACCAGCCGTTGGTGGCGCCCACATCCATGTACTCGATGAAGCGCAGGGTGATGCCCGTGCCACGGAAGTGGCGGGCCATCGGCACAATTTGGTCGACGTTGGTGCGGCGCTTGACCACCATATTTACCTTTAGGCCCGTCAATCGGCCATCGGCGTCGACGCCAAGTCCTGCCGCTTGGGCTGCTGCAATACCGTCGAGCACATCGGCCACGGGGAAGTCCACATCGTTCATGGCGCGGAACACCGCATCATCCAAACTATCGAGGCTGACCGTCACGCGGTTGAGCCCCGCCTCTTTGAGTGCTTTGGCCTTGCGAGCCAGCAGCGAGCCGTTGGTGGTCAGCGTCAGGTCCAGTGGCGAGCCATCGGGGGTTGGGATGTTGGCCAGTTGGGCCACCAAAATTTCGAGGTTCTTGCGCAGCAACGGCTCGCCACCCGTGAGGCGAATTTTGCGTACGCCGTGGGCCACAAACACTTGGGCGAGGCGCGTGATTTCTTCAAAGTTCAGCAAATCGCCGTGGGGTAGGTAGGCGTAGTCTTTGTTGAACACCTCTTTGGGCATGCAGTAGTTGCAGCGAAAGTTGCAACGGTCGGTCACGCTGATGCGCAAATCGTGCAGCGGTCGCCCCAAGCTGTCGCGCAGCAAGCCCTCCGCGGCAATCGGCCGCGCAGGCAGGGTGGCAGGCAAAGACAGCAGTCGTTGATCGACCAAGGGAATCACGCGTTCAGACATGGGGATGGATTTTGCCTGTTTAAAGCAAAAGGGTTTGCACTGAGTTCATTGCAAGAATATGAAATTCCAATTTCAAAGGAAAAGCAGCCGGGCGGATTCAAGGACGAAGTGCAACAAAGATGAACTGGTTATAGGTGGCTGAGGATGCGAGAGCATCATGGCCGCTTTAACCGCCAAGTCGAAGTTGCCCAATGTACAAGCACCTCAGCCGAGAAGAACGATACCAAAT
>NZ_JAVKLW010000139.1:0-3347 GCF_031538885.1 Limnohabitans sp. | reverse complement strand
AACCGTGACGGATGAGGAATTGACTATGATTGAAAACCGATTGAATCACCGCCCCAGAAAGCGACTAGGATTCAAGACACCTCACGAGGTATTCCATGCCTCGTTAAAGCGTGTTGCACTTCGTCCTTGAATCCGCCTTTAATTACAAAGGCGTAAGACAGCTTAAATTTTTCTTGTATGTAGAAGATGCCACACGGTTTGGACTAAGCCGAGAAGTTGTCGTTAAGCAGGGGTATTATTTCCCAGCAGGTAGCACTGGTACCCGGCTGGTGGCATCCGCCATGCGTTTAAATAAAACCGCACTCAATGCTGTTTTAAGGGCGAAAGGGCAACCAGGAATTTGAGGTTGGATTTCTACTGATCTGCTGCTTGAGGTGGGACATCACGGACAATGGTGTCCATGATCTTTGCCGTCCAACTCTGTGAGCAATCAACCACTACTTTGATTCCTTTTTCGCTGTGGACCCTCCACGGTCCTGAGGCATCGGTGCTGGCCAAGGCTGAGTTGCCCCATCTGCGCACATGGTTGGCGCAGGCTCAGCGCGTGGATGTGCAGCGCGATGCGGTGAAAGAGCCTTTGCTGGCCACACTCTCGCCGCCCCACGAACGCGCATGGGCTTTAGCCGCAGGCTGGCCTGCGGTGGATGGTGGCCTACCTTGGGCTGCGCGTGCGGCGGCCGAGTTGGGCTTGGATGCCACGCATGCCAAGTCGGTTGCCTCGGTTCAAGCCCAGGCCAGCTCGGGGCTCGCAGCACCACCCAATGGCTGGGCCTTCATCACCCTGTGCAACTGGCATGTGAGCAATGGCCAAGTCACGCTGGGCGACCCTGCGTATTTGCAAATCGACGCAGCCACAGACACCACCCTGTTCAAAGCCATGCAAAGCTTTTTTGCCGAAGACGGCATTACTTTGCATCCGTACAAGCCTGGCCAGTGGCTGGCGCAGTCGCCGCTGTTGGCTGATTTGCCCACTGCGTCGCTCGACCGCGTGATTGGCCGCAACATCGACCCGTGGTTGGTGGGCAGTCATGTGGCAGCGGATGCACTCAGCCCCGCTGCCAAACTGTTGCGTCGTTTGCAAAACGAAATGCAAATGTTGCTCTACACCCATCCTGTCAACGATGGCCGCAGTTTGACCATCAATTCGTTCTGGGTGCACGGCACGGGCGTGTTACCTAGCGATGCGAACAAGCCCGGACAGCAAGAACCCGCCGTCATTCAAACCCTTCGCCAAAGCGCGTTGCAGCAAGACCTGATGGGCTGGCTAGAAGCGTGGCAACACGTCGATGCCCACGTCATCGCCCCCTTGCTGGCGCGTGTGGCTGCCAATGAGCCACAGCGCTTGGTGCTGTGTGGTGAGCACGAGTTTCATGTGTACGACAGTGCTGCGCCAACGCTTTGGCAACGCTTGCGCACGCGCTTGGCCCCCACTTCTTTAGACACCGTGTTGGCCGTTGCGCCTTTGAAAGATTAAGCCCATGCAATTCATCCCACGCGACATGCCGCCACGCAGCATCTGGGCGCTTGAGCAAGCAGGTGTGCATCCGCTGTTGGCACGCCTGTATGCCGCGCGTGGCATTCAAGACGCCGCCACGCTCGACGCTTCGTTGGCGCAACTGCTGCCGCCCACAGGCTTAAAAGGCATTGAACCTGCTGCGGTGTTGTTGGCTGACGCCATGGCTGCCAACAAAAAACTCTGCATCGTGGCCGACTACGACTGCGACGGTGCTACCGCCTGCGCTGTGGCCCTGCGTGGCTTGCGCTTGCTGGGCGCCAAGCAGGTGAGCTACATCGTGCCTGATCGTGTGGTGGATGGGTATGGTCTGACCCCACCCATTGCCGAGCGCGTCAAAGCCAGCGGCGCGGATGTGTTGATCACCGTGGACAACGGCATTGCCAGCGTGGAGGGCGTGGCCACGGCGCGTAAGCTGGGTTTGCAGGTGTTGGTGACCGACCACCACTTGCCTGCGGCGCTGTTGCCCGAGGCCGACGCCATCGTGAACCCCAACCAACCGGGCTGCACCTTCGAGAGCAAAGCGCTCGCGGGCGTGGGCGTGATGTTTTATGTGTTGCTCGTCTTGCGTGCAGAGCTGCGCAAGCGCGGGGTGCTCTCGGCTGAACAGCAACCTAAGTTAGACACCTTGTTGCCATTGGTCGCACTCGGCACCGTGGCTGATGTGGTCAAGCTCGACGCCAACAACCGCCGCTTGGTGGCGCAAGGTTTGGCGCGTGTGCGCAAGGGCCAAATGCCAGCGGGCATGACCGCCCTGTTTGCGGCTGCTGGCCGCACCAGCGAGAAATGCACCTCGCAAGATTTCGGTTTTGCAGTGGGCCCGCGTATCAACGCGGCAGGTCGTTTGTCGGACATGACCTTGGGCATCGAGTGCTTGACCACCGACGACGTGGGCCGCGCCACCGAACTCGCCACGCAGCTCGACCGCATCAACCGCGAACGTCGCGAGATTGAAGGCGACATGCGCGAGCAAGCGCTGGAACTCGCACAAGAAATGTTCGACCCCGAAGAAGAACCCCCATCTGCCCTGTGCGTCTTCGACCCCGACTTCCACGAAGGTGTGGTGGGCATCGTGGCGGCCAAGCTCAAAGACTTGCACCACCGCCCCACCTTTGTCTTTGCCCCCAGCCAAGCAGCGGGCAAAAGCCATGAACTCAAAGGCTCAGGTCGTTCTATTCCCGGTTTTCATTTGCGTGATGCGCTTGACTTGGTGGCCAAACGTCACCCCGGTGTGCTGCTGCGTTTTGGCGGTCACGCCATGGCGGCGGGTTGCACCTTGGAAGAAGACAACCTCGCCACCTTTGAAGAAGCCCTGCAACACGTCGCGCAAGAGTGGCTGGATGAAGCCACCCTGCAACGCCGCTTAGAAACCGATGGCCCCTTATTGCCCGAATACCGCCGCCCCGAGTTGGCCGACACCTTGGCTCGCGAGGTCTGGGGCCAAGGCTTTGCAGCGCCCACCTTCAGCGAAGAGGTCGAGGTGGTGAGCCAGCGCTTGGTGGGTGAAAAACATTTGGCGCTCAAACTGCGTCACCACGGTCAGCCTGTGGATGGCATCTGGTTTGGCCGCGTGGACCCACTGCCGCCGCTGGCTCATTTGGCATTTCGCTTAGAAGCGGATGAATGGCAGGGTAACAAGCGCGTACGCTTTGTGGTCGAAGGTATGGCTAATTGATGCTTGATGGAAATCAAGGATAGGCGGATTCAAGGACGAAGTGCAACACGCTTTAACGAGGCATGGAATACCTCGTGAGGTGTCTTGAATCCTAGTCGCTTTCTGGGGCGGTGATTCAATCGGTTTTCAATCATAGTCAATTCCTCATCCGTCACGGTT
>NZ_JAVKLW010000138.1:0-24660 GCF_031538885.1 Limnohabitans sp. | reverse complement strand
GTGACGGATGAGGAATTGACTATGATTGAAAACCGATTGAATCACCGCCCCAGAAAGCGACTAGGATTCAAGACACCTCACGAGGTATTCCATGCCTCGTTAAAGCGTGTTGCACTTCGTCCTTGAATCCGCCAAGTAATTTTTGCGTGTGTCCCACCCAAAAGCCCGCTGTTGAAGCGGGCTTTTTCATTGGAGTTCTAGGCGTTTGAACGGGCTGCGTTCGGCCAAGTGGTCGAGGTAGTGGTTGACGCCCGCCGACTCCCGCTCAAGAAATCGTTCCACCGCATCGGCAAAGGCGGGGTGGGCCAACCAGTGGGCGCTGTAGGTGGGCACGGGCATGAGGGCGCGGGCCATTTTGTGCTCGCCTTGGGCGCCGCCTTCAAAGCGCTGTACGCCATGGGCGATGCACCAGTTCAACGGCTGGTAGTAGCAGGCCTCAAAGTGCAGGCAGTCCACGCGCTCGAGTGCGCCCCAGTAGCGGCCATAGGCCACGGCGTCGCGGGTGCCTAGGCCCTGCACGGCCACCAAGCTGCTGGCAATGGGCTGGCCTTCGCGCTCGGCCACAAACAGCACCCAGTTGTTCGGCATGTCGCGCTGCATGTGTTCAAAGAAGGCGCGGTTGAGGTAGGGGGCGTTGCCGTGTTCGAGGTAGGTGCGTTCGTAGCACTGGTAGAAAAAGCACCAGTCTTCGCTGCTGATGGCTTCGCCCACCGAGGTGCGAAATATGACGCCTGCATCGGCTACACGGCGGCGTTCTTGTTTGATTTTTTTGCGTTTCTCTTGCGAGAGGCTGGCCAAGAAGACGTCGAAGTTGTCAAAGCCTTGGCCTTGCGGTGTGTGGTTGTGCCAATGGAATTGAACGGTTTGGCGCTGCAGCAGGCCCAACGCGTCGCACGCGGCGCGGTCGTCAGGGTTGGTGAACAAGAGGTGGAGCGAGGAGAGCTGGTGCTGCTTGGCAACATCCAGCATGGCCTGAAGCAGTGCTTGACGGGCCGCCGCGTCGATGGCTAACAAGCGCGATCCAGGCACGGGCGTGAAGGGGACAGCACAGGTGGCTTTGGGGAAGTAGCTCAGACCATGGTCTGCATAGGCGTTGGCCCAAGCCCAGTCAAATACATACTCGCCGTAGGAGTGGGCTTTGATGTAGAGCGCACTCGCAGCGGCCAAGGTGTCGCCCTGCCAGAGTGTGGTGAATTGGGGTGTCCATCCCGTGTCGGGTGTGGCGCTGCCGCTGGTGTGCAGGGCGGCCAAGTAGGCGTGCTGCATGAAGGGCGAGGGCGCATCTTGCTTTGCGAGCAATGCATCCCAGTCTTGTGCGGGGATGTCGATCGGGCTGGTGTAGACGCGGATGAGATAATCCATTTGCTTTTTTAGACCTGTTTTACTTTGGACACGTGCCTGCTGCCATGACTCTCAAAATTTGTGTTGCTCAGTTGAATTTCGTAGTGGGTGACATGGCGGGGAACTCCCAGAAAATCATCAATTGCGCCACCACGGCTTATCACGACGGTGCCCGCTTGGTGCTGACGCCTGAGTTGTCGCTGTGCGGTTATGCAGCAGAGGATTTGTTTTTGCGGCCCTCATTCATCAAGGCCTGTGATGATGCACTGAAAACGGTGTCCACCGCTCTGAGCGGGTTAAAGGGCTTGCATGTGGTGGTGGGTCACCCCTCGGGTGGGGGCGAGCGCACACGTTCGGTGTCGGTGCAGTGTCGCTTCAATATGGCAAGTGTGCTGTCCGAAGGCCAAGTGGCGGCAACGTATGCCAAGCGTGAACTGCCCAATTACCAAGTGTTTGATGAGCGCCGCTATTTCGTGGCTGGCGACAAGCCTTGCGTGTTTGAGGTGAGCGGGGTGAAGGTTGGTCTGTTGATTTGCGAGGACGCTTGGTTTGATGCGCCCGCGCAGGATGCCAAAGCCGAAGGGGCTGAGTTGCTGGCTGTCATCAATGCTTCGCCGTTCCATGTGGGCAAAGGCGACGAACGCGAGCAAGCCATGCGTGGGCGTGTGCAAGCCACGGGCTTGCCTTTGATTTACGCACATTTGGTGGGTGGGCAAGATGAGGTGGTGTTTGAGGGGCGTTCGTTTGCGTTCAATGCTGATGGGGCGCTCGCCGCTCGTGCACCTAGTTTTGAAGTGACGGCGTTTACCGTGGAGGTGGCGCGAAACTTGGTCACTCAGCCGGTGTCACGCTTCGACGCGCCGGCGATTCATCTGTCGGGCGAAGTGGTCGAAGATGGCGCACTCGAAGCTGACTTGTGGCATGCCTTGGTGTGGGGGGTGCGCGATTACATCGGCAAGAACGGTTTTCCCAGTGCGTTGTTGGGCTTGTCGGGCGGTATTGATTCGGCCTTGGTGCTGGCGATTGCCGTGGACGCGCTGGGCGCAAACAAGGTGCGAACGGTGATGATGCCGTCGCCTTACACGGCAGAGATCAGTTGGGTGGATGCGCGTGAGATGGCTCAGCGCTTGGGTGTTCGTTATAACGAGATGTCGATCGTTCCCGAGTTCGAGGCGTTTTCGGACTCACTGAAAGCGGACTTTGAAGGGACGACACCTGATACCACCGAAGAGAACATTCAAGCGCGTATTCGTGGCACATTGCTGATGGCCTTGTCGAACAAGTTTGGGTCAATTGTGTTGACCACGGGCAATAAGAGCGAGATGGCAACGGGCTACTGCACTTTGTATGGCGATATGGCGGGTGGTTTTGCTGTGCTCAAGGATGTGACCAAGACCTTGGTGTTCAAACTGGCCCGTTGGCGCAATGCGCATGACCCGTATGGAACGGGCGCAAATCCGATTCCAGAGCGCATCATCACACGCCCGCCCAGTGCCGAGTTGCGCCCCGACCAAACCGACCAAGACAGTTTGCCGCCGTATGAGGTGTTGGACGAGATCATTGCGCGTTTCATGGAGAACGACCAAAGCTCGGACGAGATCATGGCAGCTGGCTTTGAGCGCGCCGATGTGGAGAAGGTGACGCGTTTGATTCGTTTCAATGAGTACAAACGCCGCCAATCTCCGGTAGGGATTCGTGTGACACACCGTAGTTTTGGCAAAGATTGGCGTTATCCTATAACCAATAAGTTTCGCGCCTGATCACAGGCCTTTTCATTGAACCCCAAGGACTCGAACCATGAAGCAAATCACCGCTGTTATCAAACCATTCAAACTCGAAGAGGTGCGCGAAGCCTTGGCCGAGTGTGGTGTGACGGGCTTGACCGTGACGGAGGTCAAAGGTTTTGGGCGTCAAAAAGGCCATACCGAGTTGTACCGTGGTGCCGAGTACGTGGTTGATTTTTTGCCGAAGGTGAAAATTGAAGTGACGGTCAAAGCCAGTGACGTGGACAACTGCGTCGACGCCATCGTGCGCGCTGCCCGCACGGGCAAGATTGGAGACGGCAAAATTTTCATCACCCCAGTGGAGCGCGTCGTGCGCATCCGCACGGGTGAGCTGGACGAAACAGCGATTTAAGTTTCGTCGCTCCAATGCAAAAGCCGCAGCCTGAAAGGGCTGCGGCTTTTTTGTGGCGAGGTGCTTAGAGCGCTGCTAGCTTGGGCGCTGGGGCAAAGCCTGCGGCTTGCACTAATTCTTGGAGCAAGGTTTTGGGTTCGGTGCCGCTGCGAATGAGGTCCATTTGCCAGTCGTTCAAGAAGCCCTGAGCGACGCTATGGCTAGCAAATTGCAGCAAACCATCGTAATAGCCTTGGGTGTTGAGCAGTCCAATGGGTTTGTCGTGGTAGCCGAGTTGACGCCAAGTCCACACTTCGAAGAACTCTTCAAAGGTGCCAATGCCACCGGGCAGTGCCAAGAACACATCGGCACGTTCCGCCATCATGCGTTTGCGCTCATGCATGGTGTCGACCACGTGTAGCTCGGTGCAGGCGGTGCGTGTGTTCTCTTGGGTTTGTAGCGCCTTGGGGATGATGCCGACGACGCGACCACCAGCATCGGCTGTGGCTTGGGCGACGAGGCCCATCAAGCCGTTGTTGCCGCCACCATAGACCAACTGACCGCTGTGTTGACCAATCCATGTGCCGACTTTTTGAGCCACATCGGCATAGGCGGGTAGTGCCCCGTTACGAGAGCCGCAGTAGACGCAAACTGAAAATGCAGGCTTGTTCATGGGGGTATCAAGCGCTGAATAACTTGGCGTAGAAGGCCGCGGCCCAAACAGCGATGCACAGCAATAAGCTCAGGAGCACGGCGGCACTGCCGGTGTCTTTGGCGCGTTTGGCGAGTTCGTGCCATTCGGGACCAATGCGGTCGATGGCAGATTCAATGGCGGTGTTGAGCAACTCGACCACCATGACTAACACGACCGTGCCTGCTAGTAGCGCAGTCTCAAGCCAGGTATTACCAACGTAAAACGCCATAGGGATGAGGGCAAAGGCCCCGATGGCTTCTTGACGAAAGGCCTTTTCGAACCAAGCGGCTTTTAAGCCGGAAAGCGAGTAGCCGAAGGCGTGCCAGACACGGCTGAGCCCCGTTCTGTTTTTTTGTAGATTTGCAGGCATACGCTAACTGTAATGGCTGAGCGTCATCAGCTCAGGAGCTCCGCGCTGACCAAGCGGGTGCCTGCGAGGGCGTCATGCCAAAACTGGCGTTCTGGGTGAAGGCGACTAAGCAAGGCCCAAACAGCCACCCAGCCTAAAAACAAGAGAATTGTTTCGCTAGCAGACAGGCTGAAGGGGGTGAGTGCAGCCAACGGCGGAATGAACCAAACCCAACTCAGCACATAGCGCAGCAAGGCGCGTTTTTGAGAGAGCACTTGGCCCGTGGTGTCAACCAAGCGGATATGCCATGTTTTCATAGCCAAGGTTTGACCTTTGTGACCGAACCAAGTGAAGTAAATGCCGATCACGAGAAAGAGGAAGGCTTGCAAACCGTGGCGGTTGTCGAGTGCGTGGCGGGACTGGCTGAGTGTGCTAAAGAGATAGCCTGAGATGAATAACACACCAAACAAGAGCAATCCTTCGTAGGCCCAGCAAGCCATACGGCGACGCAGGCTGGGGGCTGTCAAATCCGAAGTCATTGGGGTGTGGTGGTGCTTTCAGGCGCTGGCGGACTCAGAGGCGCTGCGATGGTGCTGAGGGGTGTTGGCAGAAGGGTGGCCGGTGCCGCTTGATCGGAGGCGATGCGAGGCAGTGTTTTGTTCGCACTCGCTGTGGGCGGTGTGGCAAGCTTGGAGGGGGCGATGGGCTTGACGGCAGGCGCAGCACCCACCATAGGCTGACTTCGCTGCGAGGCAAGTTTTTGCTTTGCTTCGGGCGAGAGAGCTTGGTAGGCCTCCCATTTGGCTTTTTTGTCTTCTTGTGGCAGTTGTTGCGCGCCTGCGAAATTCAAGCGTGCAGCCGAACGTTGCTGCGGGCTGAGCGCAGCCCATTCGCGCATGCGGCTTTGCAGGGTGTTTTGTTCGTCAGCCGACAGTTGCGAGAAGTTTTGTGAGACGGCCAGCCATTTGCGTTTGTGTGGCTCGTTCATTGTTGGCCATAACTGGGCCAAGGGTGAGAGTGCTTGTTGCTGATTTTCGGTCAAGTCCATCCAGAGCGGGCGACCGGGCAAGTTCGGCATTGGTTTGGCTGCTGCAACCGATGACGCTTGTGCACCCGCCAATTCCGTGGCGAGCAAGGCAGACCCGCTGACGAGTAGCAGGGCTGCGAGCTTGACCGTGATGACGCGTGACAATGACATTTAAATCTCAGTCCTTGGTGTCGGTGATGGGGTTTTTCAAGAATTGAAGGAACCCAGGGTCAGCGTAGGCCGCTGGTGGCAAGTCGTCGATGAGCAAGGCGGAGTCAACTTCCGCCAATTCACTGGCACGGTCATCATCCATGATGTTTTGGATGAGGGCCAAGCCAGTGATCAAGGCAATCAGCGGCAATAAGGAGGCTAAACGACTCCAGATGTTTAAGCCCTCATCACCACCAAAGTGGAGCAGAGCAGCCCCGTTTTGTTGAGCTACGGCTGCGCTGGTTTGCAAACGTGTTTGTGGCTTGAGACGTGCTGCCACGGCACGTGTGCGTGCAGCGCGCAAACGCTCTGAAATGTCGTGCGGTAGCTCTAAGGTGGCTGAATTCAGTTGGGCAGCAATGCGCAAACCAAACTCGTCGTGGGCCTTTGCGGTATGTGTCATGGTTGAATTCCTTTTAATTGAAGCGCTTTGCTGAGCGCCAGAACAGCCCGCGAGCAGTGTGTTTTGACGCTTCCTTCGGAGCAGCCCATCGCAGCAGCAGTCTCGGAAACGTCGAAGTCCTCCCAATAACGCAGCAGGAAGGCTTCTCGTTGACGTGCTGGCAAATTTTGTATTTCTTCTTCGATGTCGTGGACATTGGCAATGCTGGCAAAGTTATCTTCTGCACTTTGCGTGGTTTGACTGTCATTGTCGAGAGTCAATGCCTCTAAAAGGTCAAATTCGCCTTCGCCTTCGTCTTTGTCAGAGTAGAAGTCGCTGAAATTGCTAAACAGCGCTTTGCGGGTCTTGTTGCGGCGAAACCAGTCTAACGTGGTGTTCGATAGGATTCGATGGAACAGCATGGGAAGTTCTGAAGCGGGCTTGTCGCCATAGTATTCAGCGAGTTTCATCATGCTGTCTTGAACGATGTCGAGCGCCGCTTCATCATCGCGAACGTGATAGACCGAGCGCTTGAAGGCTCGTTTCTCAATGCTTTTGAGGAAGTCTGACAGTTCTTGTTCGGTGGCCACTGGCGAGGAGTTCAAGGTTGAATCGGGCGCGATTATGGCACTTGCAACGTGCGATTGCATACCCAAGGCTGAATCGGGTTTGGGTTGGTGTCATAATCAGTGCCTGCATTCGACAAAAAAGGCAAACGGGTCTGGGTCCGGCGCGAACCATGCGTCTATGGCTGAAGGTCCAAAGTTTTGATGCTGCCCCACGAGGGTTCGCAAAGAAGCACCCAAGGTTTTTCGTTGACGAAATTCACTCAGGTTAAAAGGTACAAATATGGACAATACAAAGCCGGAATCGCATTCCGGAACCGCTGCTGGCGGTCAAGCACAAGAACTGATGGGTGCCGAGATTCTCGTGAAGGCGCTGCAAGCTGAAAATGTCAAGCACATTTGGGGCTATCCCGGCGGCTCAGTTCTTTATATTTACGACGCGCTATATAACCAAAAAACGATTCAACACGTGTTGGTTCGCCATGAGCAAGCCGCAGTGCATGCCGCCGATGGCTATGCGCGTGCTACGGGGGACGTGGGTGTGGCGTTGGTCACTTCCGGTCCTGGGGCCACCAATGCAGTGACTGGCATTGCGACGGCATACATGGACAGCATTCCCATGGTGATCATCACGGGGCAGGTGCCAACACATGCGATTGGCTTAGATGCTTTTCAAGAGTGCGACACCATCGGTATCACGCGCCCAATCGTGAAACACAATTTCTTAGTCAAAGACGTTCGCGATTTGGCGCTGACCATGAAGAAAGCTTTTCACATCGCACGCAGTGGCCGACCAGGCCCTGTCGTGGTGGATATTCCCAAAGATGTGTCTTTCAAGAAGACAGCTTATGAGGGCTATCCAGCGGAAGTGCAGATGCGCTCGTATAACCCTGTACGTAAAGGGCATGGTGGTCAAATCCGCAAGGCTTTGCAGTTATTGATGTCTGCCAAGCGTCCTTACATTTACACCGGTGGTGGCGTGTTGTTGAGCAATGCGTCGCAAGAGCTTCGTACCCTTGTGGATATGTTGGGTTACCCCGTGACCAATACCTTGATGGGCTTAGGCGCGTATCCCGCAAGTGCGCCGAAGTTCTTGGGTATGTTGGGCATGCACGGCACGATTGAAGCGAACAATGCGATGCAAAACTGCGATGTGTTGTTGGCTGTTGGCGCACGTTTTGATGACCGCGTGATTGGTAATCCCAAACACTTTGCGCAAAACGAACGCAAGATTATTCACATCGATATCGACCCTTCTAGTATTTCTAAGCGCGTGAAGGTGGATATTCCTATCGTGGGTGATGTGAAAGACGTGTTGGTCGAGATGATTGACATGATCAAAGAATCTGGCTTGAAGCCAGATGCTGCAGCATTGAGCGGCTGGTGGGAAACCATTGAAGCATGGCGCAAGCGCGATTGCTTGAAGTACGACCGTGGCAATAGCGAGGTGATCAAGCCGCAATACGTCATTGAAACACTTCACAACATGACAAAGGGCGCTGACACCTACATCACCTCAGACGTGGGGCAGCACCAGATGTGGGCTGCACAGTACTACGGCTTTGATGAGCCACGTCGCTGGATCAACTCGGGTGGCTTGGGAACCATGGGTGTGGGCATTCCTTATGCCATGGGCATCAAATTGGCTAAGCCTGATAGTGAGGTGTTTTGTGTGACAGGTGAGGGTTCGGTACAAATGTGTATCCAAGAGCTGTCGACTTGTTTTCAATACAACACGCCGATCAAAGTTTTGGCGCTCAATAACCGATATCTCGGCATGGTGCGCCAATGGCAAGAGATTGAATACGAAGGCCGTTACAGCAGCAGCTACATGGACGCTTTGCCTGACTTTGTGAAGCTGGCTGAGGCCTATGGCCATGTGGGCATGTTGATTGAGCGTCCTGAGGATGTTGAGCCCGCACTGCGTGAAGCACGCAAGCTCAAAGATCGCACGGTATTCATTGACTTCCGTACAGATCCTTCTGAGAACGTGTTCCCGATGGTCAAGGCCGGTAAGGGCATCACCGAAATGCTGCTTGGCAGCGAAGACCTGTGAACGGGACGGATGACAACATGAAACACATCATTTCCCTGATGCTCGAAAACGAACCTGGCGCTTTGTCGCGCGTGGTGGGTTTGTTCTCTGCTCGTGGCTACAACATTGAATCTCTCACTGTGGCACCGACCGAAGACGCCAGTTTGTCGCGCATGACGATTCAAACGCATGGCTCAGACGAAGTGATTGAGCAGATCACCAAGCATTTGAACCGTTTGATTGAGGTCGTCAAAGTGGTCGATTTGACCGAAGGTGCGTACACAGAACGTGAGCTGATGCTGGTAAAAGTGCGTGCCGTAGGCAAAGAGCGTGAAGAGATGAAACGCATGGCCGACATCTTCCGTGGCCGCATCATTGATGTGACCGAGAAGAGCTACACCATTGAGTTGACGGGCGACTTGTCTAAGAACGATGCGTTCTTAGAGGCGATTGACCGCAGCGCAATTCTTGAAACTGTTCGCACGGGCGCTTGTGGCATTGGCCGCGGTGAGCGCATCTTGCGCGTTTAAATTCAAACCCTTTTCAACGTATTTTTTAGGAGAACCCCGTGAAAGTTTTTTACGACAAAGATTGTGATCTGTCCCTGATCAAAGGCAAAACCGTAGCCATCATTGGCTACGGCTCACAAGGCCACGCACACGCGCAAAACTTGAATGAAAGCGGCGTCAAAGTCGTGGTCGGTTTGCGTCAAGGTGGTGCTTCATGGGACAAGGTGGCCAAAGCGGGCTTGAACGTGATGGAAGTCAACGATGCGGTCAAGGCCGCTGACGTGGTCATGATCTTGTTGCCAGATGAAAACATCCCCGAGGTGTACAACAACAACATCGCCCCGCACATGAAGCAAGGTGCCACCTTGGCTTTTGCCCACGGCTTCAACGTGCATTACAACCAAGTCATCCCCCGTGCTGACTTGGACGTGATCATGGTTGCGCCCAAGGGCCCAGGCCACACGGTGCGTTCTGAGTACCTCAAAGGTGGCGGTGTGCCCTCTTTGATCGCTGTGTATCAAGACAAGTCTGGCAAAGCCCGTGACTTGGCCCTGAGCTACGCGATGGCCAACGGTGGTGGTAAAGGCGGCATCATCGAAACCAACTTCAAAGAAGAAACAGAAACCGACTTGTTCGGTGAGCAAGCCGTGTTGTGCGGTGGCGCAGTGGAATTGGTGAAGATGGGTTTCGAAACCTTGACCGAAGCGGGCTACGCACCAGAAATGGCTTATTTCGAGTGCTTGCACGAGTTGAAGCTGATTGTTGACTTGATGTACGAAGGTGGCATCGCCAACATGAACTACTCCATCTCTAACAATGCAGAGTACGGTGAGTATGTGACCGGTACCGAAGTGATCAACGAACAATCACGCGAAGCCATGCGCAACGCGTTGAAGCGCATCCAAACAGGTGAGTACGCCAAGATGTTCATCTTGGAAGGTAAAACCAACTATCCAAGCATGACTGCGCGTCGCCGCTTGAACGCCGAGCATGCGATTGAAACTGTGGGTTCCAAATTGCGCGCCATGATGCCTTGGATTTCCAAGAACAAGTTGGTTGACCAAACTCGCAACTAAGCCATTCGCTTTTTGCCGTGACAAAGGCTACTTCGGTGGCCTTTGTCATTTTTGTGTGCGCTTGACGCGGCGCTACACTCTAAGCCTACTTTTCGGAGCTGAAAGAATGTCAGAAAAACAAGATCAACCAGACGAGTTTTTGCCACGCAAGCCCCGTAAAGGCATTTATGTCTTGCCCAATTTATTCACTTTGGCGGCCTTGTTTGGCGGTTTTTATGCCATCGTTATGGCTATGAATGGTCGCTTTGAAATGGCAGCTATGGGCGTGTTTTGTGCCATGGTGCTCGACAGCTTGGATGGTCGTGTCGCGCGCATGACCAATACGCAAAGTGCGTTTGGCGAGCAAATGGATTCACTGGCCGACATGGTGTCCTTCGGTGCTGCACCTGCTTTAATTTCTTATGAATGGGCCTTGAAAGGGGCTGGGCGTTGGGGCTGGATGGCCGCCTTCGTTTACATCTCTTGTGCGGCTTTGCGATTGGCGCGTTTTAACGTGAATACCACGGTAGTGGATAAGCGTTTCTTTCAAGGTTTACCGTCGCCTGCTGCTGCTGCTTTGGTGATGGGCTTTATTTGGCTGATGAACGATACGGGCTATCAAGGCACCGAAGTGATGTGGCCGATGTTTGCGATGTGTTTGTATTCGGGTTTGACCATGGTGACGAATGTGCCGTTTTATAGTTTCAAAGATGTGCAAATGAAGCAGAGTGTGCCGTTTGCTGTCATCGTGATGTTGGCATTGGTGATTGCGGTGATTAATATTCATCCGCCGATTGTGTTGTTTGCCTTGTTCATGATTTATGGCTTGAGTGGCTATGTGTTGTATGCCTGGCGACGCGCCAAGGGTTTGCAGACCAGCATGATCAGCACTTCGACCGACGAACCCGATGAAGCGGGCTTGCACAAATAAGACACCCAGCGCTGTAAAGGTTTTGGCTTTGTGCTAAATTCGGTACATGAGAAATTTTTCGCTGGCTCTACTGCTTCTATCCCCCAACGGGCGGAGTTGGTAGCGCACGCGCAAACCCAAACAAGGCCCGTATGCACACGCAGCGGGCCTTTTGCTTTGGGGCTACACCAAACGTTGCCAGTTTTTTAGAAATTTAGGAGTCCTGACCATGACCGACAAGCTCATCATTTTTGACACCACTTTGCGCGACGGCGAGCAGTCGCCAGGCGCATCCATGACGCGCGATGAGAAACTGCGCATTGCTCGGCAGTTGGAGCGGTTGAAGGTTGATGTCATTGAGGCTGGTTTTGCTGCAAGCTCTAATGGAGATTTTGAGGCTGTACAAGGCATCGCCAACGCCATCAAAGACTCCACCATTTGCTCGTTGTCACGCGCTAACGACCGTGACATCAGCCGTGCTGCAGAGGCCCTCAAAGGTGCGAATCGCGCACGCATCCACACCTTCATTGCCACATCGCCTTTGCACATGGAAAAGAAGTTGCGTATGTCGCCTGAGCAGGTGCTGGAGCAAGCCAAACAATCGGTGCGTTTTGCACGCAATTTAGTGGGGGACATCGAGTTCAGTGCAGAAGACGGCTATCGCAGCGAGATGGACTTTTTGTGCCGCGTGGTCGAGGCTGTGATTGCTGAAGGTGCCACCACGATCAACATCCCAGACACCGTGGGTTACGCGATTCCTGAGCTGTATGGCAATTTCATCAAAACCTTGCGCGAACGTGTACCTAACAGCGACAAAGCCATTTGGTCTGTGCACTGTCACAACGATTTGGGCATGGCCGTGGCCAACTCTTTGGCGGGGGTCAAGATTGGTGGCGCACGTCAGGTAGAGTGTACGATCAACGGCTTGGGCGAACGCGCAGGCAACTGCTCATTAGAAGAGGTGGTGATGGCGATTAAAACCCGTCGTGACTATTTCGATCTCGATTTGAATATTGACACCCAACAAATTGTGTCGGCAAGCCGCATGGTGAGCCAAACTACAGGGTTTGTGGTGCAGCCCAATAAGGCGGTAGTGGGGGCGAACGCTTTTGCACATGCGTCTGGCATTCACCAAGACGGTGTACTCAAGGCGCGCGACACCTACGAAATCATGCGAGCCGAAGATGTAGGTTGGAGTGCCAACAAAATCGTGCTTGGAAAACTCAGTGGGCGCAATGCGTTCAAACAGCGCTTGGAAGACTTGGGTGTTCAGATGGACAGTGAAGCGGATATCAATGCCGCCTTTGCTAAGTTCAAAGAGTTAGCAGATCGCAAGAGCGAGATTTTTGATGAAGATATCTTGGCGTTGGTGAGCGCAGAGTATGTCAGTAATGCGAGTGAACAGTTTGCCTTTGTGTCTTTGTCGCAGCACAGTGAAACGGGTGAACGTCCGCATGCGAGCGTGGTCTTTACCGTTGGTGGCAAAGAGGTCAAGGGTGACTCCGATGGGAACGGTCCGGTTGATGCGTCTTTGAAAGCGATTGAATCGCATATCAAGAGTGGTGCTGAAATGGTGTTGTATTCTGTCAATGCGATCAGTGGGTCGACAGAGAGCCAAGGTGAGGTGACCGTGCGCTTGCAAAACAGTGGTCGTGTTGTGAACGGTGTGGGTTCAGACCCAGACATCGTGGTGGCTTCTGCGAAAGCCTATTTGAGTGCGTTGAACAAGCTGCAAAGTAAATCAGACAGGGTTGCGGCGCAGGGCTAAACCGAGAAATTTGGTTTTGAATCATTAAAACTTCAAAGGAGATAACCATGAAATTTGTACGCAACCTCATCGCCACTGCCGTCTTGGTGACCGCTGGCGTCGCAGCTTTTGCGCAGGTCGGTGAGACTGTCAAAATTGGCTGGATCGATCCGCTATCTGGTTTGATGGGTACGGTTGGCTCCAACCAAATCAAGTCCTTCCAGTTCTTCGCCGAAAAATTCAACGCCACCAACCCCGCAAAGGTGAAGTTTGAAATGGTGCCGTTCGACAACAAGCTCAGCCCTGCGGAGAGCTTGAACGCCCTCAAAGCCGCCATGGATCAAGGCGTGCGCTACATCGTCCAGGGCAACGGTTCATCGGTGGCTGGTGCTTTGATTGAGGCGGTCAACAAACACAACGAACGCAACCCTGGCAAGGAAATCTTGTTCCTGAACTACGCCGCGGTAGACCCTGATTTCACCAACAGCAAGTGCAGCTACTGGCACTTCCGCTTTGATGCCGACACCTCCATGAAGATGGAAGCGTTGACCACCTTCATGGCCGATCAAAAGGATGTTAAAAAAGTCTACTTGCTCAACCAGAACTACTCACACGGCCACCAAGTTGCCAAATTCGCCAAAGAGAATTTGAGTCGCAAGCGCCCTGATGTTCAGATCGTGGGTGAAGACCTGCATCCCTTGGCTCAAGTGCGCGACTTCGCTCCGTACATTGCCAAGATCAAAGCGTCTGGCGCAGACACGGTGATCACAGGTAACTGGGGCTCAGACTTGGCTTTGTTGGTCAAAGCTGCCAACGAAGGTGGATACAACGGCAAGTTCTACACCTACTACATCAACGTGACAGGTACCCCAACGGCGCTGGGCAAGGGCGGCGAAGGACGCGTCTACCAAATTGGCTATGCCCACTACAACATGGGCGGTCAGAACGACAAATGGGCGGCTGAATTCAATGCCAAGTTCAAAGACGACTTCTACACCAACGCCGTGGTCCACGTGTTCAACGCGCTGGGACAGTCAATGGCCAAAGCCAAATCGACCGATCCAGTCAAAGTGGCTGCAGAACTTGAAGGCCTGAAGTTCAACAGCTTCAATGGCGAAGTTGAAATGCGTAAAACCGACCATCAATTGCAGCAACCTCTGTACTTGGCGGTATGGCAAAAGGCAGACAAAAAGTATCCCTACAGCCCAGAAAACACGGGCATGACTTTGGCGCCAGTGAAAACGTTTGAATCGTACGTTGCCAGCACACCAACAAGTTGCCAAATGAAACGCCCTGGCTAAGCGGTCATCGGTGACGGAGCGCCAAGCCAGTTTGGCACTCCGTCTTGTGAGGTTTAGGGAGAACAGGTTCATCCATGGAGTTTTTTTTCATCTCCATGCTCAACGGCATGAGCTACGGCTTGCTGTTGTTCATGCTCAGCTCAGGCTTGACGCTGATTTTCAGCATGATGGGTGTGCTTAACTTTGCGCACGCCAGTTTCTACATGATTGGTGCCTACATTGGCTACACACTCAACAGCCTTTTAGGCTTTTGGGTGGCCTTGTTCGTGGCGCCGTTTTTGGTGGGCGGCTTGGGCGCGATGTTCGAGCGTTTGTGCTTGCGCCGCGTTCACAAGTTTGGGCATGTGCCTGAATTGCTGGTCACCTTTGGGCTGTCCTACATCGTGTTAGAGGTGGTGCAACTGGTCTGGGGTCGTACGTCCATCGAATTTGCGCCGCCACCGTCCTTGCAAGGCCCAGCCTTCACCTTGATGCAACACTCCTTGAATGGTTTGTCCTTGGTATGGGGGGCTGCCGCGCCGGAGTTATGCAGCGCTGCCGATGCGGCGGTGCGTGTGGTGTGCTCACCATTTCCTGCCACCCGCGGCTTCATGATGCTGGTGGCCTTGATGATGATGGTTGGCTCGTGGCTCTTGCTCAAGCGCACCCGTGTGGGCTTGATCATTCAGGCGGCACTGACACATCCGGAAGCTGTCGAAGCCTTGGGGCACAACGTGCCGCGAGTGTTCATGATGGTCTTTGGTGTGGGGATCGGCTTGGCTAGTTTAGCCGGCGTCATTGGCGGCAGCACATTTGTCACCGAGCCTGCCATGGCCGCAGCGGTGGGGCCTGTCATTTTCGTGGTTGTCGTCGTTGGTGGTATGGGCTCTTTGGTCGGTGCATTCTTGGCATCGGTGTTGATTGGGGTAGTACAAACCTTTGCGGTGGCATTTGACAGTTCGCTGGTGTCGCTGATGCAAGGCTTTGGCTGGCAACTGAGCAGCGCTTTGCAGAACAACTCGATCTTGAAACTCACGTTGTCACAGATCGCTCCGATCTTGCCGTACTTATTTTTGGTGTTGATTTTGATTTTCCGACCCAAGGGTCTGTTGGGCACTCGCGAGACTTAAGACTATGGCATTGACCAAAAAACAGTACGAATTCAAGCCCTACAACGTGGCCCGTTGGGTCACTTGGGGATTGTTCACGCTGCTCTTGGTGGTGTCGCCCTTGGTGTTCACCAGCAATTTGTCCATCACCATGCTGACCCAAATGGGGGGCGCCATGATTGCTTGCTTGTCCTACAACATGTTGTTGGGGCAGGGCGGCATGCTCAGTTTTGGCCATGCGGTGTACACAGGCCTTGGCGCTTACGTTGCCATGCACGCATTGAATGCAGTGAGCAGCGGCAGTTTGAACATTCCCGTCACACTCATTCCACTGGTGGGCGGGATTGGCGGCATGTTCTTTGCAGTTTTTTTCGGCTACGTGACCACGCGCAAGTCGGGCACCACCTTCGCCATGATCACCATGGGCATAGGCGAATTGGTGTTTGCCATGTCGCTGATGTTTTCGGAGTTCTTCGGTGGTGAAGCCGGCGTGTCTGGCAACCGCGTGATGGGTCAAGCGTTTTGGGGCATCACCTACGGCCCGCCTGTGCAGGTCTATTACCTCACCGCTGTCTACACCCTGGTCTGTGTGGCCTTGATGTATGCCTTCACACGCACGCCTTTGGGGCGCATTCTCAATGCTGTGCGTGACAACCCCGAGCGTGTTGAATTCATTGGCTACAACACACAACATGTGCGCTACTTGTCGTTCATCATTGCTGGATTTTTTGCAGGCATTGCCGGTGGCTTGGCCTCGGTGAACTTTGAGATCGTCACCGCTGAGGTGGTGGGTGCAGGACGCTCTGGCGCTTACCTGTTGTTCACCTTCTTAGGCGGCGCAACCTTCTTCTTTGGCCCCCTCATCGGTGCCGTGTTGATGGTGCTGGCTTTTGTGCTGCTGTCGGAGTTCACCAAAGCGTGGCTGCTGTATTTGGGCTTGATCTTCTTGTTCATGGTGATGTTTGCACCCGGCGGAATTGCCAGTTTGTTGATGATGAATTTGCGCTTGGCAGCCTTTGGTCGATTACGGAAAATGTGGGTGGACTACGTCGGTTTGGCTGGCACCGCCTTGATGGCGCTGGCAGGTGCAGCGGCCATGATCGAAATGGTTTACCACTTGCAACTCAACGCAGCGCTCGGGCCTGAATTGAAGTTTGCAGGGGTGCAGCTCAACGCTGATTCGCTCAACAGCTGGTTTGGTTCTGCATTTGTCATGCTCACTGGCTTGGGTCTGTTTGAGTTGGCCAGACGCCAATATGTCCACGATTGGGATGAGGCGCAGGTGTTCATCGAAAAAGAAATCAAACGCCGGGAGGCCCTGTGATCGCCCTCAAACTCAAAGACGTACGCAAGAATTTCGGCAAGACCGAAATCATCCGAGGCGTGAATTTAGCCCTGCAATCTGGCGAACGCGTGGGCATCATTGGCCCCAACGGCGCTGGCAAATCGACCCTGTTCAACCTGATCAGCGGACGGCTTGAACCCAGCAGCGGTGAGATTTGGCTGGGTGAGCACCGCATTGACCACAAAAAGCCTTTTGAGATTAACCGCCTCGGTTTGTCGCGCAGTTTTCAAATCACCAACATCTTCCCGAAGTTGAGTGTGTTTGAAAACCTGCGTTGCGCCGTGCTGTGGAAGCTAGGCTACAAGTACACCTTCTTCAAATTCTTAGCTGATCTTGAAGATGCCAATGACGCTGCTGAAAAAATGATGGAAGAGATTCGTCTTGACAAGAAGCGCGATATGTTGGCCATGAACCTCACCTACGCAGAGCAACGCGCTCTGGAGATTGGCATCACCACTGCCAGCGGCGCAGACGTCATCTTGCTCGACGAACCCACAGCGGGCATGAGCAAAAGCGAAACCAAGCGATTCATTCAACTCATCCGTGAAGTTACCGAGGGCAAAACCTTGTTGACCGTTGAGCACGACATGGGTGTGGTGTTTGGTTTGGCCGACAAGATCGCTGTGGTGGTCTATGGTGAAGTGATTGCCTTTGACACCCCCGAGGCAGTTCGCGTCAATGCGAAAGTGCAAGAGGCTTATTTGGGCTCAGCCGTGGCCCAATCTCAAGCCCACGGCTGAGCGACGGACACGACAGCGCGAGAAACACCGCATGCTTCACATAGAAAATCTTCACGCTTTTTACGGCAAGAGCCATGTCTTACGTGGTGTGTCGTTCGACATGCAGCCCGGTGAAATTGTGTCGCTGTTGGGCCGCAACGGTTCAGGCCGTTCCACCACGGCGCGCAGCATCATGGGCTTGGTCGATTGCAAGGGCCACATCGACTGGAAGGGTGAATCAATCCTCGATAAAAAGGCCTACCAAATTGCTCATTTAGGGCTGGGCTATGTCCCTGAGAGTCGTGACATTTTCCCGGCGCTGACGGTGCATCAAAACCTGTTGCTGGGCCAAAAAGGCAAGGGCGAAGGTAGCCGTTGGTCTTTCGATGACATGTATGCCATGTTCCCGCGCCTCAAAGAGCGTCAGCACACCGAGGCAGGCGTGATGTCGGGAGGCGAACAACAAATGCTCACCCTGTGTCGCACCCTCATGGGCGACCCTGACCTGATCATCATCGACGAGCCCACAGAGGGTTTGGCGCCCAAGATTGTCGAGCTCGTCGGAGAGTATTTACAAGCCCTCAAAGCACGTGGCATTTCGGTGCTGCTGATTGAGCAAAAGCTCACGATTGCCATGGGCATCTCTGACCGCGTGTTGGTCATGGGCCACGGCAGCATTGTGTTTTCAGGCACCCCTGCCGAATTACGAGCCGACGCCTATACGCGACGCGAATGGCTGGAGATTTGATCTAGCGCCAAAAAAGAAAGATGCTTCTTTTTTCTTGTCCCAACATAGCCCCAACAAGGAACCCGCATGAGTGCAAACTACAAAGTTCACGGCGACGTGGCCGTAATTTCATTGAACAACCCACCGGTCAACGGTCTGGGTTTGTCCACACGTCAAGCCATTGCCGATGGCGTCAACAAGGCCGTGGCTGACGCCGCGGTCAAAGCCATCGTCGTGACCGGCCAGGGCAAAGCTTTTTCAGGCGGAGCCGACATTCGCGAATTTGGCTCTCCCAAAGCGATTCAAGAACCCAATCTACTGAGCGTGATTTTGTTGATCGAAAACTGCAGCAAACCCGTGGTGGCAGCCATTCACTCTGTGGCGATGGGCGGTGGTTTGGAATTGGCCCTCGGTTGCCATTACCGCATTGCCGCACCCGGTGCCAGCATCGCTTTGCCCGAAGTCAAGATTGGTTTGATTCCTGGTGCGGGCGGTACACAGCGGTTGCCACGCGTGTTGGGCGTCGAAGCCGCGCTGAACATGATCGTCAGCGGTGAAGCCATCAAAAGCGAAATGCTTGCTATGTTGACCAGCCAAAAATTGTTCAACCAGATGGCTGCCTCGCCAGAGTCCTTGATGGACGAAGCCTTGGCCTTCGCCCGTTCCATGGCCGATGTGCGCCCCTTGCCCCGCGTGCGTGACTTGCCTTGCAAGCACCCTCAAGGCGACGCGTACTTCCAGTTCACGCGCAACATGGTCAAAGGCATGGCCAAAAACTATCCTGCGCCACCCAAGTGCGTGGATGCTGTGCAAGCCGCGACCAAGAAGAAGTTTGACGACGGCATGGTCTTCGAACGTGAGATATTCATCAACCTCATGTGGACACCCGAGTGCCGCGCCTTGCGCCACTTATTCACCTCGCAACGCGCTGCATCGAAGATTCCAGACGTGCCAGAAACCACACCCACACGCGACATCAAACAAGTCGCTGTGATCGGTGCGGGCACCATGGGTGGCGGTATCACCATGAACTTCTTGAACGCCGGCATCCCCGTCAAGATGCTCGAAACGAAGCAAGAAGCTCTGGACCGCGGCATTGCCACGATCAAGAAAAACTACGAAGCCCAAGTCAAAAAGGGCAAGCTCAAAGAAGACAAATACGCGCAGCGTATGGCTTTGCTGACCACCACCTTGAGCTACGACGACATCAAAGACGCTGACATGGTGATTGAAGCCGTGTTTGAAGAAATGGGCGTCAAAGAGGCCGTCTTCAAACAACTCGACGCAGTGATGAAGCCCGGCGCCATCTTGGCCTCCAATACCTCCACACTCGACGTGAACCAAATGGCCAACTTCACCAAGCGTCCACAAGACGTGGTGGGCATGCATTTTTTCAGCCCTGCCAACGTGATGAAGCTGCTCGAAGTGGTGCGTGGCGTGGCCACGGCCAGCGATGTGCTGGCCACCGTCATGGCTGTGGCGAAGAAAATCAAGAAAACTGCCGTGGTGTCTGGCGTGTGCGATGGCTTCATCGGCAACCGCATGATTGAACAGTACGGTCGTCAAGGCGGCTTCTTGCTCGAAGAAGGCTGTACCCCACAGCAAGTGGACAAAGCCATTGAAAAGTTTGGTTTCGCTATGGGCCCATTCCGCATGGGCGATTTGGCTGGCAACGACATTGGCTGGGCCATCCGCAAGCGTCGTTATCAAGAAAAGCCCAACATGAAGTACAGCAAAACCGCTGACTTGTTGTGCGAGATGGGCCGCTACGGTCAAAAAACGGGTGCTGGCTGGTACGACTACCAAGCAAGCAAACGTGACGCCATCCCGAACAAAGAGGTGGAAACCATGATCGTCAAGCACCGCGCCAGTCTGGGCATCACACCCCGCAAGATCAGCGACGAAGAAATCGTGCAGCGCTTGGTGTTCTCGCTCGTGAACGAAGCTGCGCACATTTTGGAAGAAGGCATTGCCTCCAAGGCCAGCGACATCGACATGGTCTACATCACTGGTTACGGCTTCCCGATCTACCGTGGCGGCCCCATGCTGTACGCCGACCAGGTGGGTCTGTTCAACGTGGTGCAAGCGATGAACCGCTTTGCCACCAACCCCCTCGATGACGCCGAGTTCTGGAAACCAGCCCCCTTGCTGGCCAAGCTCGCCGCCGAAGGCCAGACCTTCAACTGAAACCGAATTAAGGATTACCTATGACCAACGCTGTCATCGTTTCTACCGCTCGCACCCCGCTCGCCAAGAGCTGGAAAGGTGCTTTCAACATGACCCACGGTGCCACATTGGGTGGCCATGCCGTGAAACATGCCATTGCGCGCGTTGGCATTGAGGCTGGTGAAGTCGAAGACGTCATCATGGGTTGCGCCAACCCCGAAGGGGCGACTGGCGCCAACATCGCACGTCAAATCGCGCTCATGGCCGATTGCCCCATTTCTGTGTCGGGTGTGACCGTCAACCGTTTCTGTTCGTCTGGTTTGCAAACCATAGCACTGGCCTCGCAACGCATCATTGCGGGTGAGGGTGATGTGTATGTGGCGGGTGGTGTAGAGAGCATTTCATGCGTCCAGCAAGAGATGAACCAACACATGTTGGGCGACGTCAACTTGATGATGAAGAAGCCCGAGATCTACTGGAACATGCTGCAAACCGCTGAGCAAGTGGCCAAGCGCTACAACATCAGCCGTGATGTGATGGACGAGTATGGTGCTGGCAGCCAACAAAAGGCCTGTGCCGCACAAGCCGCTGGTTTGTTCGACGCTGAAATTGCACCCATCACTGTCACAGCTGGGGTGATCGACAAAGTCATGGGCATGATGACCAAACAAGTCACCGTCAGCCGTGACGAAGGCATCCGCGAAGGAACCACCGTGGACGCCATTCGCGGCTTGCGTTCCGCCATTCCAGGCGGCTTGATCACCGCCGGCAACGCCAGCCAGTTCTCGGACGGCGCCGGCGCTTGCGTGGTGATGAGCGAAGAGTTGGCCAGCAAACGCGGTTTGAAGCCTCTGGGGCGCTTCCTAGGTTTTGCCGTTGCCGGTTGTGAGCCCGACGAAATGGGCATTGGCCCTGTGTACGCCGTACCCAAAGCGTTGAAGCGCCTGGGCCTGACCGTCAACGACATTGATCTGTGGGAGCTGAATGAAGCCTTTGCCGTGCAAGTGCTGTATTGCCGCGACAAACTGGGCATCCCTGCTGATCGCTTGAATGTCAACGGTGGGGCGATTGCCTTGGGGCATCCCTACGGCGTGAGCGGCCAACGTTTGACCGGCCATGCCTTGATCGAAGGTAAACGCCGTGGCGCCAAGCGCGTGGCGGTGACCATGTGTATCGGTGGCGGCATGGGTGCTTGCGGCATCTTCGAAGTCTTGTAAATCCAGACTTTGTCAAAGGCCAAGGGTGACGTGAAGCCCTTGGCCTGTTCTTTCTCTAAAGCCTGAGTGGTATTTTATGTCTCTGCGTTCCACGGTTGATTTTCTACTTCACGACTGGCTGCAAGTCAGCAATTTGAACCAACGCGAACGCTTCGCTAACCACTCCCGCGACACCTTTGATGCGGTACTCGATACCTGCGAGCGCATCGCCCATGACAAATTTGCGCCGTTCAACCGCACCGTCGACATCGAAGAACCGCAATTTGACGGAGAGCATGTGGTGCTGCCCCAATCCACCTACGATGCCCGCGAAGCCTATGCCGCCTCCGGCATGTTGAGCGCCGCACAAGATTACGACATCGGTGGCATGCAACTGCCCTACACAGTGGAGTCTGCGGCCAACGCCTTTTTTGCTTGCGCCTCGGTCAGCATTGAGGCTGGCATGTTGACCGTAGGCAACGCCAATTTGTTGATGGCGCACGGCACCGAGAAACAAAAAGAAGTCTTTGCCTTGAGAGAGTTTGCCGGCGATTGGGCGGGCACCATGTGCTTGTCTGAACCCCAAGCGGGCTCATCGCTGAGCGACATAGCCACCCGCGCCATGCCCGATGGTGACGGGTTCGAAGCCGACCCACTGGGCCCACGCTATCGCCTCAAAGGCAACAAGATGTGGATCTCAGCGGGCGACCACGAACTCACCGAAAACATCGTTCATTTGGTGCTGGCCAAAATCCCAGGGCCGGATGGCAAAACCATTCCTGGCGTCAAAGGCATTTCGCTGTTTGTGGTGCCCAAGAAACTGGTTGATGCCCAAGGCGCATTGACGGGCGAACGCAACGACGTGGCTCTGGCTGGTTTGAACCACAAATGTGGCTGGCGTGGCACCGTCAGCACGTTGCTCAACTTTGGCGAAGGTAAGTATCCCGTGCGCGGTGCAGGCCTCGACGGCAAAGGTGCTGGGGCCATTGGCTATCTTGTCGGCAAACCCAGCGAGGGCTTGCGCTGCATGTTCCACATGATGAACGAAGCACGCATTGGTGTGGGCATGGCCGCGACCATGCTGGGCTTGGCAGGCTACTACGCCTCCCTCGATTACGCCAAAAACCGCCCACAAGGTCGCCCCATGACCTCGGCCAGCAAAGACGCGGCATCGCCACAAGTACGCATCATCGAACACGCGGACGTGAAACGTATGTTGCTGGCTCAAAAAGCTTACGGCGAAGGCGCCTTGGCGCTGGAGTTGTACTGCGCCCGCTTGGTCGACGAGCAGCACACGGGTGACGCCGAGAGCGCCAACCAAGCCCGCTTGTTGCTCGAAGTGCTCACGCCTATCGCCAAGAGCTGGCCCAGCGAATGGTGTTTGGAAGCCAACTCACTCGCCATTCAAATTCATGGGGGCTATGGCTACACCCGCGATTACCCCGTGGAGCAATATTGGCGCGACAACCGCCTCAACATGATTCATGAAGGTACGCACGGTATTCAGGCCATGGACTTGTTGGGACGCAAAGTGTTGATGGAGGAGGGCCGTGGTTTGTGGTTGCTGGCCGATCGCATCAACGCCACCGCACAGCGCGCTGTGCAAGACGGTACCGAGCACAACAACACACAACTCTTGGCGCATGCGGATGATTTAGAACAAGCCTTGCAACGTGTGGGACGTGCCACCAAAATGGCCTGGAGCACCAGCGTTCCCAGCGAGGCGCTGGCCAATGCGGTGCCTTATATGCAAGCCTTTGGCCACATGGTGCTGGCTTGGATGTGGCTCGAAGTCGAGATCGTCAGTCAAGGTCAAGATGCGGCCCATTTAGGGCGACGTGCGGCCTCGCACTTCTTCTTCAATTACGAATTGCCGAAAATCGGTGCTTGGCTCAAAGTGGTGGAGTCGCGCGACATGACCTGCGCGCAAACACCCGAAGACGCTTTTTAAAAACGGATTTGCCATGCAAGAAAGTTTTGGAGCTTACATCCCCTTTGTAGACCACCTCGGATTTGAGATGGTGTTTCTCGAAAATGGGCAATCTGAAATTCGTTACACCCCCGCGCCAGAACACCTGAACTCTTTCAACGTCACTCACGGTGGCGCTGTGATGACGCTTTTGGATGTCACGCTAGCCACTGCCGCGCGCAGTGTGGATAAAGCCGTTGGCGTGGTGACGATTGAGATGAAAACCTCGTTCATGCGCCCCGCACGCGGCACGCTGACTGGCAAGGGCCGCATCATCCATCGCACACGCAGCATGGCATTCACCGAAGGCACCGTGTTCGACACAGAGGGCAACGCTTGCGCGCACGCCACGGGCACCTTCAAGTACGTCAGCCGCGCTGAAGCAGGTGCCTCCAAAGGCCCCGAGCAGCACGAAATTTTCACCGACTGATTTTTTCCTTCACGCATCAAAACACAAGAGACAAACCCATGCCACAAAACCAACAACTCGTGCTCGACAACCGTCCCTCTGGCGAGGCTACCGAAAGCAATTTCAAGCTGGTATCCACCGCAACGCCCGCATTGCAAGACAACCAAGTGCTGGTGCGCCATCATTACCTGAGTTTGGATCCCTACATGCGCGGCCGCATGAACGAGAGCAAAAGCTACGCAGCCCCTCAGCCCTTGGGCGAGGTGATGATCGGCGGCACCGTGGGTGAAGTGGTTGAAAGTCGCCATCCCAAATTCAACCCCGGCGACAAAGTCGTGGGCATGGGCGGCTGGCAGCTCTACAGCGTGGTCGATGGCAACGCCGTGGGCATGCTGCGCCGTGTGGACACCACCCATGTGCCCTTGAGCTACTACCTAGGCGCGGTGGGTATGCCTGGCGTCACAGCTTGGTATGGCTTGGTGAAGATCATCAACCCTAAAGCGGGCGAGACCGTCACCGTCAGCGCAGCCAGCGGGGCCGTGGGCAGCGCCTATGGCGCCTTGATCAAAGCACGCGGTTGCCGCGTGGTGGGCATTGCAGGTGGCAAAGACAAGTGCGATTACGTGGTAAATGAACTCGGCTTTGACGCCTGCATTGATTAGGCGGATTCAAGGACGAAGTGCAACACGCTTTAACGAGGCATGGAATACCTCG
This sequence comes from Limnohabitans sp., assembly GCF_031538885.1. Lineage (GTDB taxonomy): Bacteria > Pseudomonadota > Gammaproteobacteria > Burkholderiales > Burkholderiaceae_C > Limnohabitans. The sequence goes on along the minus strand of NZ_JAVKLW010000138.1, from coordinate 86 downwards.
TGAGGTGTCTTGAATCCTAGTCGCTTTCTGGGGCGGTGATTCAATCGGTTTTCAATCATAGTCAATTCCTCATCCGTCACGGTTTC
>NZ_JAVKLW010000137.1:0-7511 GCF_031538885.1 Limnohabitans sp. | reverse complement strand
TTGGTATCGTTCTTCTCGGCTGAGGTGCTTGTACATTGGGCAACTTCGACTTGGCGGTTAAAGCGGCCATGATGCTCTCGCATCCTCAGCCACCTATAACCAGTTCATCTTTGTTGCACTTCGTCCTTGAATCCGCCAATCGATACCTCGGTAAACTTTTCAAAATGCACACTCAATCCATTGTCAGATTATTTTTAACTCCTTTTGCTTTCAGTGCTGTGGCATCTTTGGCGCAGCAAACAACAGCACCTGCCGCGCAAACGTCGGACATGGGGCAGATTGAAGTCACCAGTGGTCGAGACAACGATACGCAGCAACGCCGCGAATCCACGGCCAGCAAAATCGTGATTGGTCGTGAGGAAATTGAACGTCAAGGCGACGCCAATTTAGGTGAAATCTTGAAGCGCATGCCTGGCATCACTCTAGGCGGTGCGCCGGGGCGGGGTGGCGGCATTCGCATGCGTGGTCTGAGCCAAGGCTACACACAAATTTTGCTCGATGGCGCGCGTGTGCCGCCTGGGTTTTCGGTGGAATCCCTCACTCCCGAGATGATTGAACGTGTCGAAATTTACCGTGCTCCTACCGCAGAAACTGGCGCACAAGCGATTGCAGGCACTATCAACATCATCACGCGTGAGGGTCGACGTGGCATGCCTACCGAGCTCAAAGTGGGCTCCTCATTTCAAGGGGGCTATGCATCGCCTACCGCCTCCGTTGTGAAGTACCACGATGCAGAGGCATGGACGGTCAACTACACCTTGTCTGTCAACCGCTACGCCGCACCTGATCAAAGTGAAAATGAGTTTTCCCAACAGCTCAATGATGTCACCACGCAGCGTTACCGAGCCAGCGACAGCCACTATGCCCGTGAAGGGATGAACGTGACTTCACGCATGCAGCTCAAAGGTGATGCAGGTGAAACGCTCACACTGATGCCGTTTGTCGCACTCTCGCAAGGCAAATCATTGGGGCTGATCACGACGGATCAAACACTACCCAGCGCATCGTCTGCTGTGGCCAGCATTGAAAATAAAAATACATTTGCTATCGCACGCCTCAACGGGCAATGGAAACGTAAGCTGTCCACCGATAGCAATATCGAGTGGAAATTCGGCGTAGGAGGGTGGAACAGCCACAACGCATACCAGCAAACAGCGAGCAACCTGAATGCCTACCTTCCATCCATTACAGACAACTCGCACGTTCAAGACCGATCAGCCACCATGGGTGGCAAGTACACCAACGTCTTGGGAGGCGGTCACCAGTGGATCAGCGGTGCGGAGATCGAGTCTGTGCAACGTATCCAAGCCGTTGGGGGTAGTTATCAAGGCCGTGGAGGGGATGCCGACTACAAAGCCAGCACCATGCGCTATGCCATCTACTCGCAAGATGAATGGCAGCTCACGCCCCACTGGGCTACACACTTGGGCGCTCGTTACGAGGAGCTGACCGTTGCAGGTAACAATGCAGATGGCAATGTCACCAACCGCAGCAGCGTCTTCACACCCCTGCTGCACGCCCTGTGGAGACCTGATCCTGACAGCCGAGACCAAGTGCGCATGAGCCTTACTCGCAGTTTTAAAACACCCACAATGCCAACCCTCTTGGCACGACGGGCCTACACCCGTGACGCAGCAAGCACCGCCACCAACCCTGATGTGTCTGGCAACCCCAATCTCAAGCCTGAAGTTGCCACAGGCTTAGATATCGCTGTAGAGCGCTACTTGCCGCAAGGTGGTGTCTTGAGCGCCAGTGCGTTTCATCGACATGTACAAAACTTGATTCGAAACGTCACGAGCTATCAAGGCAGCACACAACGTTGGTTGTCCAGCCCTGAAAACTTCAGTGAAGCCATCGCCCAAGGCGTCGAGCTAGAAGCCAAATTTCGCATGGACCAGTGGATAGACAATGCGCCGCACGTGGACTTGCGCAGCAACGTGAGCTTTTACCGATCGCGCGTGCTCAGCATTGATGGCTCCAACAACCGTCTAGACCAACAGCCAGACATGAGCGCTAACCTAGGCGCTGACTACCGCTTGCGCGCACTGCCACTCACCCTCGGTGGCAATCTCAACTACAACCCCGGCTACAGCACCCGTGCGAGCAATGAGCAGCTCCTCACCGTGTCGCAAAAACGCGTGATGGATCTCTATGGCTTGTGGCGCGTCGATGGCAACACAGCATGGCGCTTGACCCTGAGTAACCTTGATCCGCGCAACTACAACACGGGCAGCACCTACACCAGCACAGGTTTGTTTGAAGCCAGCAACACACAAAATCGTGGTTGGACCAATGTACAAATTCTGTTGGAGAAAAAGCTATGACCGTACGCGATGGCGCTTGGTATGACCGCATGTACAACAATCGCGCTTTGGTGCCTGCATATGCCACCCACTTTGCGCATTGGCGCCAAGCATCCAGCCATGCACGCGTCACGCAGCGCTCTTTCCAAAACGTGGCCTATGGCCTTGGCCTTAACGAAACCGTAGATATTTTTCCGAGCGACTCGGCACAAGACAAAGCACCTGTCGTGGTCTTCATCCACGGCGGCTTCTGGCGCTCGTTAGACAAAGCCGATCATTCCTTCATCGCGCCCGCATTTACAGCGCACGGCGCACATGTGGTCGTACCCAACTATGCGTTGTGCCCTGTGGTGACCATCTCGGACATCGTCTTGCAAATGGTCAAGTGCGTGGCTTGGGTCTGGCGCAACATCCACCGTTTTGGTGGCGACCCCAGCCGCATCACCTTAATAGGCCACTCTGCGGGCGGCCAAATCGTTGCCATGTTGCTGGCCTGTGACTGGCCGCGTTATGCCCATGATTTGCCCGCACACATGGTGAGCAAAGCCTTGTCCATTTCGGGTTTGTACGAGCTGGCGTCCATCCGCGCCACACCTTACCTGCAAGACAGTTTGCGTCTCACCGCGCAAGACGCCGTGCGCAACAGCCCTGCGTGGATGCCTGCACCCAAGCTAGGCACCCTCTACAGCGTTGTTGGCGGCATAGAGAGCGAAGAATTCTTGCGCCACAACGCCTTGATTCAACAGGCGTGGGGCCAAACACGCGTCCCAGTGGCCGAAGCGCTCGCAGGCTTGCAGCACTTCAGCATCGTCGAAGCCCTGACGCAGCCGAACCATCGCCTGCACACGCTGGCGCTTGAGCTGCTTCAAAAGTAAAAACCCACACAAGAAAAAAGCCTGTCATGCATGAAGCAGACAGGCTTTTTGTTTGGCCACAGCGCAAAATTTACATCAACAGATGCTCACCCGCGTTGTCGCCACCCAAGATCACGTAATTCACCTTGCGCACATCCATCAGCTTGGTGCCGCCCGCGTAGCTAATGGAGCTTTGCACGTCTTGCTCCATCTCAATCAGCGTGTCGGCCAGCTTGCCCTTCACAGGCTCCAGAATGCGCTTGCCTTCCACGTGTTTGTACTCGCCCTTGTTGAAGTCAGAAGCCGAGCCGTAATACTCTTTGAACAATTCACCGTCCACTTCCACTGTCTTGCCTGGTGACTCTTCGTGGCCAGCAAACAGCGAACCAATCATCACCATGCTGGCACCAAAGCGAATGCTCTTGGCAATGTCACCGTGGCTGCGAATGCCGCCATCCGCAATGATCGGCTTGGTCGCCACACGGGCACACCACTTGAGCGCAGACAACTGCCAGCCGCCCGTGCCAAAACCCGTTTTGAGCTTGGTGATGCACACCTTACCTGGGCCCACACCCACTTTGGTCGCGTCAGCGCCCCAGTTTTCTAGATCGATCACAGCCTCGGGTGTTGCCACGTTGCCTGCGATGACAAAGCTATGTGGCAACTTGGCCTTGAGATAGCCAATCATGTCGCGCACGCTATCGGCGTGGCCATGGGCAATGTCGATGGTGATGTACGCAGGCGTCAGGCCTGCCGCCGCCAGCGTGTCCACCGTGGCGCGGTCTGGGGCTTTCACGCCCAAAGAAATAGAGGCATACACACCCTTGGCGTGCATCTCCTTCACGAACTGAACATTGTCCAAATCGAAACGGTGCATCACATAAAAGTAATTGTTCTGCGCCATCCACAAACAAATGGCCTCATCCACCACAGTTTTCATGTTGGCAGGCACCACGGGCAAGCGGAACTTGCGCCCACCGAGTTCAACACCTGCATCGCATTCAGAGCGGCTCTCCACGCGGCACTTGCGTGGCAGCAACAAGATGTTGTCGTAATCAAAAATTTCCATATCCCAAGCTCCAGAATAAAACGTTCGAAGATTGAGCGCTTGGTTTGGCCGGTTTTTCAGGCGCAAAGTGCAGGCCAAAAAAAACCGAGCGCAAGAATCTTGGGCTCGGTGGCTGATTGTATCAGCTTGTATACACAGGCAATTCCCATTGGGGAAACTGGCCAGTTTTAGAGTGCTTTAGCGCTTAAGATTAAGCCCATATTCTTCAGAGCAAATTCATCAAATCTTGAGTGCACCGAAACACCTATCAGAAGGCACCTCGCTCGATTTAGAAAAGACCGGCAAGGGTGGTGTGGGGCGACATTTCGAGTCACGGCCTCAATTGCGTGACGGTGGTTTTGTCGATATGCGGTTTTTGGGAAAAGCACCACGGCTCGAAGAACCCAGCACTTATGACGTGAGCTTTTTGCTAGCGAATCAAAGGGTTCGTGGCATTGGATTTACGCCGGTTGCAAGCCATAATTTGCGTTTCAAAAAACGCATCGAACAAGGCTGGCACTTAAATGTCTGCGACCCTAACGCACCAACGACTAGCCCTGAGAGCAACATTCACAAACCATTGTCAGATTTTGAGGTCACTGATTTCTTAGACTTAATTCATAAAGCTGCCCACTTGTGGCACATCGACTTGGGCGACTTGCCGGAAGGGAGTTTGCTGTGAACACCCCCACATCTTTTGCCGCAGCAGATCTGAGCACGCTCCTCAACAATTTTTGGAACAGCATTCTCGAGATTCAGGTAACGTCTCAAGGTTTTTTGTTCACTATGCCAGTGTCTTACCCCGACGGCTGGCAGGTGGTACTTGAACTCCAGCGGGTCACCCCAAACACATGGCTGCTCAGCGACAGAGGGCAAACGCTTAACTGGTTGATTGGTCAAGGTCTGAACTTGCAAACTGAAGCGATGCAATCTCACCTGAAACGGCTATGCAATGAGCATTCTTTTCAAATGAACGAGGGCGTTTTGTTTCGGCATATGTCTTGGCCTCTTGCCGCTGATGACATGCATGTATTTGCCGAGGGCGTTGCGGCCATATCGAGACTGGACTTTTTCAACGAGCATCGCGTACTCGAAGAAGATGTGGCCCGCCATGCAGTGCAACGTATTTTGCAAGATGCGCATCTGTCGCATCAGCGCAATCGAAAACTCGCGATAACGCCTGAACGGTCCATTGCCGTTGACTTTTATGTTGAACAAAAACGACCTGCGGCGATTCAGATTTTGAAAACCAAGACCGACTTGGCAGGCACCATGGAGAAATGGGGTTTTCGCTGGCGTGAACTCAAGCGTTTGAACCTTGGATTAGCCCCCATCATGTTGTTTGATCGAAATACGCAAACCATTGACGCCTACAGCCGTCACATTGCCCAAACTGAGTGCGAGCTATTTTGTGGATTTGACGAAACAGACCGCATTCACAGCACTTTGCGGGCGTTGCAGTGAACACTCTCATTATTTACTCCTCAGAAGACGGCCAAAGTCAAATCAAGCTGCGCACCAAAGATCAAACCATCTGGTTGTCTCAACGGGAAATGGGTGAGTTGTTCAATGTCAGTTCAGACAACGTAGGCCTGCACCTCAAAAACATCTATGAGGATGGGGAACTGACCCGTGAGGCAACTACCGAGGAGTCCTCGGTAGTTCAAACAGAGGGCACGCGGCAGGTGCAACGGCCAGTCACGCTCTACAACCTCGACGCCATTCTGGCCGTGGGCTACCGGGTGCGTTCGCCACGTGGGGTGCAGTTCCGGCGCTGGGCCAGCACGGTGCTCAAGGAGTTCCTGACCAAGGGCTTTGTGATGGACGACGAGCGGTTAAAAAACCCCGACGGTCGCCCAGACTACTTTGACGAGATGCTGGCCCGCATCCGCGACATTCGGGCCTCAGAGAAGCGGTTTTACCAAAAGGTGCGCGACCTGTTTGCTTTGAGCAGCGACTACGACAAGACTGATCAAACCACCCAGCAATTTTTCGCCACAGTGCAAAACATGCTGCTCTATGCCGTGACACAAAAGACGGCTGCTGAACTGATCTCCGCCCGCGCCAATGCGAACGACCCCAACTTTGGTCTGATGCATTGGAAAGGGGGGCAGGTATGCAAGCAGGGTATTTTGGTCGCCAAGAATTATTTGACCGAAGACGAGATCGACACCCTGAACCGGCTGGTGGTGATCTTTCTAGAAACCGCAGAGCTGCGCACCAAAAACCGCCAAGAAATTCGCATGGCCTTTTGGCAGCAAAACGTGGAGCAGATCATTAGCTCCAACGGCTTCACGGTGCTTACCCATGCAGGCAAGGTGAGCCACGCCCGAATGGAACAACAGATAGCGCCGTTGTTCATGGACTTTGACCAACGCCGCAAAGCCGAGGAGGCCCAAGCTGCGGACATGCAAGACGATGCGGAGTTGAAGGCGCTGGAGATCAGTTTGAAGCGAAGGTCTAAATCATGAGCGAACTGAGTACTCTCCACTTCGACGTCAAAGCTATTTTGGAGCAGGCACGTGGCAAGGAGCGGTCTGCGGTCAACGCGGCCATGGTGGAGGCGTATTGGCTCATTGGCCAGCGCATCGTCCAAGAAGAGCAACAAGGAAAACAAAAGGCTCAGTACGGCGCTCGCATGATGCAGGAGCTGTCTATTGCCTTGGCAGCGGAGTTTGGTAAAGGGTTTTCTTATGCCAATTTGTATAACTTTCGTCAGTTTTACCGGGTCTTTCCTGATCATCAGATTCTCTACACGCTGTGTAGAGAATTGAGCTGGAGCCACTTACGCCTGATCATTCGAGCAGATTCGCAACAGGCCATTGAGTATTACTGCAAAGAAGCACGAGAACAAAATTGGACAGTGCGCCAGCTGGAAAGACATATCCAGACCAATGACTATAAGCGTCTGCTGTCGACTCAGGCACAAACCTCAGGTCAAGAAAACCAAGCTTCACATTTGGAGTTCATCAAAGACCCATATGTACTGGAGTTTTTGCAGCTGCCTGAATCTGGCCAACTCAAAGAGAGCCAGTTGGAGCAAGCCATCATGGATGAGCTGCAAAGATTTTTGTTGGAGCTTGGTAAGGGCTTTTCGTTTGTGGCGCGGCAGATGCGCATCAGCACAGAAACCAGTCACTTTTTCCTTGATCTGGTTTTTTATAACTGGCGGATTCAAGGACGAAGTGCAACACGCTTTAACGAGGCATGGAATACCTCGTGAGGTGTCTTGAATCCTAGTCGCTTTCTGGGGCGGTGATTCAATCGGTTTTCAATCATAGTCAATTCCTCATCCGTCACGGTTTC